>URZB01000008.1 GCA_900552295.1 uncultured Collinsella sp. | reverse complement strand
GGTCTGACCGGCGGCGAGACCGCCGAAATGCGCGGCATGTATGACGAAGACGAATACGATCTGGCCGGATTCGCGGTCGGCGTGGCCGAAAAGTCCGCCATCGTCGACGGCTCCGGCATCACCGCCGGCGACGTGCTCATCGGACTGCCATCCACCGGCGTGCACTCCAACGGCTACTCGCTCGTGCGTAAGGTCATCGGCGTCGACGGTATTAAGCCGGGCACGCCCGAGGCCGCCGCTAAGGCCGAGGAGCTGAGCCGTCCGCTCGAGGAGCTCGGCGGCGCATCGCTGGCAGACGCCCTGTTGGCCCCCACGCGCATCTATGTCAAGCCGATTCTTGAGTTGCTGCGCGGCGGCGCCAACGTGCACGCTATCGCCCACATCACTGGCGGCGGTATTACCGAGAACCTCAACCGCGCGCTCGCCGACGACGTCGACGCCGTGGTCACCCGCAACGGTGCCGAGATGGGTTGGGACGTTCCGCCCGTCATCACCTATGTGTCGTGCCAGGCCGAGCTTGCGCCCAACGAGGCGTGCAAGACCTTCAACATGGGCGTTGGCCTGTGCCTGATCGTCGCCCCCGAGGACGAGGCCGCGGTTACCGAGGCCCTGGTCGCGCTGGGCGAGAAGCCGTTCCGCGTGGGCGAGTGCGTCGAGGGTTCCGGTAAGGTCGTGTACTCCGATGAGCGCTAACGAGCAGATGGCTGCTGCCGAGGGCCTGGGCTTTGTGCCCTACACCCGTCCGACCGGCACCGATACGGCCGAGCCGCTCAAGATCGGTGTGCTCATCAGCGGTTCGGGTACCAACCTGCAGGCGTTGATCGATCTGATCGCCGCCGGCAAGCTCAACGCTTCGATTGAGCTTGTGGTGTCGAGCCGTCCTTCGGCTAAGGGTTTGCAGCGCGCTGAGCGCGCGGGCATCCAGACGCTCACGCTGTCCAAGGATGTCTATGCCGACCCTATTGCCGCCGACGAGATCATCGCGCACGAGCTTCTCGAGCGCGGCTGCGAGTATGTGGTCATGGCCGGCTACATGCGCATGGTGCACACGCCGCTGCTGGCGGCGTTTCCCAACCGCGTGGTCAACTTGCATCCGGCGCTGCTGCCGAGCTTTACCGGTGCGCATGCGATCGACGATGCCTTTGCGCGCGGTGTCAAGGTGACTGGCGTGACCGTGCATTTTGCCAACGAGATCTACGACAACGGCCCCATCATCGCCCAGCGCGCGCTGGCTGTTGAGGAGGGCTGGGATGTCGACACGCTCGAGGAGCACATCCATGCGATTGAGCACGTGCTGTATCCCGAGGTTGTTCAGATGCTCGCCGACGGCCGTGTCCACGTGCTGGAGAGCGGCAAGGTCGCAATTGATGCGCCCCGCGGCTAGCGGTGCACAGTACAATTTAGCCGAGTAGTCAGGGTGGTCATTGGCGCCAAGGCGCGCGTGGCCACCTTTTGTTTTGGGTAGTCATCGGGGACGGTCTTTAACGACTAGTCATTCAAGAACGCCTCCGATGACTAGGTGAGAGAGGTGAGCGCATGGCGGATAACGAAGCGCTGTTTACGCCTGAGCTGGTGTTTTTTGATTGGGAGTGTGCGACGCCGGATGAGGTGTTCGCGCGGCTTGAGGGCGAGCTTGCACCACATGGCTACATTGCATCCGGTTGGCTCGATGCCGTCCGCACGCGCGAGGATGCCTATCCCACGGGTCTCGCTATGCCGGCGGCAAACATTGCCATTCCGCATACCGATCCGGGGTTTGTGGCCAAGCCCTATATCGCGGTGGTGAAGCCCGCCGCGCCCGTGACATTTAACGCTATGGCTGGCATGGGCGCTCCGGTGCCGGCGCAGATCGTCATCAATCTTGGCATCGCCGAGCCGGGCGGCCAGGTCGAGGCCCTGCAGGCACTCATGAACATCTTTATGGGCGCCGATGCCGCAGCCGACGTGCTCGGCCAGACCACGCCCCAGGGCATGGTCGACGCCATCCGCCGCCACTTCTAAGGTGGGGCTGAGTCGGCACTTGGGGACTGTCCCTAACTGCCGGCTGCCAGAGCTGTCCCCTTTGCACCAAAATGGTGCAGATTAATCTGTCCCCAATGCACCAAGCGTGCCGCGGGGGCTGCGTTGTGACACAATGGCGTTTGTTCGATTCGTTATGCGAAAGGCCAACTATGGCAAATAAGAAAAAGAACTCCGAGGCCGCGCCGACGCCCGAGCAGCAGGCCCGCGCTGCCTCCAGCTCTCGCAAGAAGCAGCGCAAGACGTACGTGTCTAAGACCGTCAAGATCGTTCTGGTGGTCATCGGCGTGCTGGCGATGCTGCTTTCCGTCTCGGCGATGGCGTGCTCCGGCCTTATGTCGCAGGCTGAGGACACCTCGGGCTACAAGCTGACCGGCGGTGTTGCTGCCACTATCAACGGCACCAACCTTACCGAGGACACCGTGACCAAGCAGATCATGAGCATGCGCACGTCCTACGGCTACACCAAGGATGAGGATTGGGCGCAGTATCTGGTTGACAACGACCTCACGCCCAAGAAGTACCGCAAGCAACTCATCGACTCCTACACGCAGCAGATTCTGCTTCAACAGGCACAGAAGGAGAACGGCGTGACGGTGTCGGACGAGGAGGTCGAGAAGGCTTGGAAGGACGCGTGCAAGAGCGCGGGCGGAGCCAAGGCCTTTAAGAAGACCCTCAAGACCTACGGCTATACCGAGGACACCTACAAGGACTCGCTCAAGGAGAGTCTGGCGCAACAGAAACTCAAGGATGCCGTCGCGCCCACGAGCAAGCCCAAGGACAGCGAGATTGTCGATTACATCAACGAAAATCTGTCCAGCTACAACGACGCCCGCCGCTCGTCGAACATCCTGATCAAGGTTGATTCCGACGCTTCCGACGAGGACAAGGCTGCCGCCAAGGCCAAGGCGCAGGAGTGCCTGGACAAGATCAACTCCGGTGAGCTGAGCTTTGAGGACGCCGTTGAGCAGTACTCCGAGGACACCGGTTCCAAGGAGAAGAAGGGCGATGTGGGCTGGGATAAGCTCACCACCTTTGTCGACAGCTACCAGACGGCGCTCGAGGGACTCAACAAGGGCGACGTGAGCGAAGTCGTCGAGTCGACCTATGGCTACCACATCATCAAGTGCACCGACTACTTCCATGTCGATAATCAGGTTGATGACATCAACCAGGTGCCCAAGGACATCAAAAAGTACGTCTCCAACGTGGTGAAGACGCAAGCGGCCAGCACCGCGTACAGCGAGTGGCTGGAGCAGTACAAGAAGGATGCCGACATCACCGTCAACCCCATGCCCAAAGACGTACCCTATAACGTGAGTCTGAAGGGTGTCACCAAGAGTTCGACCGACGATTCGTCGACGACTGAGTAATCATGGGGCGGTGCTCGCGCGAGTGCCGCCCACACTATTGAGGAGGATTTGCAGATGACCAACGAAGAGCTGCAGAAGGAAATGATTGCGGCCATGAAGGCCAAGGACAAGGTTCGCCTGTCCATCATTCGCCAGGTTAAGGCCGAGGTGAAGAATATCGAGGTCAATGAGCGCCGCGATGTGACCGAGGAAGACGTCAACAGCATGATCAAGCGTCTGATCAAGCAGACGAGCGAGACGCTGGAGATGTCCATCAAGGCCGGCACCGACCAGGAGCGTACCGACAACCTGACCGAGCAGGTCAAGATTCTGGAGAGCCTGCTGCCCGCGCAGGTTTCGGGCGAGGAGCTCGAGGCCCTGATCGAGCAGGTTATCGCCGAGCTGGGCGCCACGTCCAAGAAGCAGATGGGCCAGGTTATGGGCGCACTCGGCAAGGCCACCGGTGGCAACTTCGATAAGCCGGCCGCGGCAAAGATCGTCGGAGCAAAGCTGGCTTAAGGGCCGAGCGGTACATAGTTGATGTTAAGGGGACGTGACCATTGCGGTCGCGCCCCTTTTTGCTGGGCTGGGCACTCATTGGGGACAGGCTTAAATGAGTGCCCAATGAGCAGGTACTCATTTAAGTCTGTCCCCAATGACTAGGTGGAAGGTTGCGGGTTCTTTACGGGAATGTAGTGTGGGCTGCGGAAACGTGATTCTTTCCGTACAATAGTTCAACTCGTGTAAACGCAGGGAAGGGACATTCATGGCAGACATGATCGAGATCAAGCATCTCAACAAGTACTTTGGCGACCTGCATGTGCTCAAAGATATCAACCTCACCGTCAAACGCGGCGAGAAGCTCGTAATGATCGGGCCTTCCGGCTCGGGTAAATCGACGCTCATCCGTTGCGTCGATTATCTGGAGGAGCCCACGTCGGGCGAGGTTGTCATCGACGGTACGCCGCTCACCAAAAAGAATCACCTGGAGATGGCTCGCAAGTATAGTTCCATGGTGTTTCAGCAGTTCAACCTGTATCCCAACATGACGGTGCTGGGCAACCTGACGCTCGCGCCCATCAAACTGCAAAAGAAGAGCAAGGAGGAGGCGACCGAGATCGCCATCGCTGCGCTCAAGCGCGTCGGCATGGCACATAAGGCCGGCGAGTATCCGCAGAATCTCTCGGGTGGCCAGCAGCAGCGCATCGCCATCGCCCGTGCCCTGTGCACCAAGCAACCCATCATCCTGTTTGACGAGCCGACCTCGGCGCTCGACCCCGAGATGGTCCAGGAGGTTCTGGACGTTATGATTGAGCTCGCGCAGGAGGACATCACCATGATCTGCGTGACGCACGAGATGGGCTTTGCGCGCCAGGTGGCCGACCGCGTCATCTTTATGGAGGACGGTCGCATTCTGGAGGAGGGCACGCCCGAGCACTTCTTCGACAACCCCGAGAACCCGCGCTGCCGCGAGTTCCTGTCCAAGATTCTGCACTAGGCGCGGTGATGGACATGACGGATATGACGAGGGCGGCCGTGTCGCGCCGTCATTTTTTGCAGCTGGCGGGCGCCGGCATGCTTGCGCTGACGGGGACCGCGCTTACCGGTTGCGGCAACTCCACCAGCGGCGAGGGCTCCGACAAGGGGTCCAAGCTTGCGGCCATCAAGTCACGTGGCCATCTGAACGCCGGCGTTAAGAAGGACGTTCCCGGCTACGGCTATTACGACACCGCCAAGGGTCGCTTTGAGGGCATGGAAGTCGATTTGTGCTACCAGATCGCCGCTGCCGTCTTTGGCGTGAGCTACAAGGAGGCCCGTGCCCAGGAGCTTGTCGAGTTTACCGACGTAACGCCCAAGACGCGCGGCCCGCTGATCGATAACGGCCAACTCGACGTGGTCGCGGCGACCTACACCATCACCGACGAGCGCAAGAAGA
The DNA here is from genome assembly GCA_900552295.1 of uncultured Collinsella sp. Classification (GTDB taxonomy): domain Bacteria; phylum Actinomycetota; class Coriobacteriia; order Coriobacteriales; family Coriobacteriaceae; genus Collinsella. The sequence continues at coordinate 11,929 of URZB01000008.1, read as the reverse complement.
GCTGGGATTTCTCGACGCCGTACCGCACCGACTACGTGGGACTCATGGTCAAGAAGCGTTCGGGCTTTACCTCGATTGAGGATCTGGACGGCAAGGTCATTGGCGTGAGCCAGGGCGCTACCACGCAGAGCCTGATCGAGCAGATGATCAAGGACAACGGCTTTAGCTGTAAGCCCGAGTTTAGGGCCTTTAGCGGCTACCCCATCATCAAGAGCTCGCTCGATGCCGGCAATATCGACGTCTTTGCCATGGACCGCTCCACGCTGGCCGGTTACATGAACGAGACCGTTGAGCTGTTGCAGCCCGAGGTCAAGTTTGGCGAGCAGGGCTACGGCGTGGCGACCAAGAAAGGCTGCGACCTTTCGGCCGTGGTCGACCAGGTGATTTGCGATCGCCTGGCCGACGGCTGGCTCGACCAAGAGGTCAAGACCTGGGGTCTTGTATAGGCGCATCGTCCAAGGAAGGAATCAAATGCTCGAAGGATTATTTGACGCCGACCGCTGGTCGACGACATTTCAAAACATGGGGCCCTTCTGGGAGGGCTTTGGCGTGACACTGCAGGTGGTCGTTGCCGGTCTGCTGCTGTCGCTGGTGCTGGGCACGCTGCTGGGCGTGTTCTCTACCACTCGTTCGCGCGTGCTGCGCGCCATAAGCCGCGTGTACGTGGAGTTTTACCAGAACACCCCGTTGCCCGTGCAGGTGCTCTTTATGTACATGGCCGGTCCGCAGTTTTTGCAGGCCATAACCGGTGCCGACCAGCCGGTGCGCATCGCGCCGTTCGTGCTGGGCTTCTTGGGCGTGGGCCTGTATCACGCGGCCTACATTTCGGAGGTCATCCGCACCGGTATCGAGGCGGTCCCGCGCGGTCAGATGGAAGCGGCCCAGAGCCAGGGCTTCACCCGTGCGCAGGCGTACTGGTACATCGTGCTGCCCCAGACGTTCAAGATCATTCTGCCGCCGCTGTGTAACCAGGCGCTCAATCTGGTCAAGAACACGTCGGTGCTGGCGCTTGTGGCCGGCGGCGACCTTATGTACCGTTCCGACAACTTTGTGAGTCTGTACGGTTACCTGCAGGGATACATCGTCTGCTGTCTTATGTACTTCATCATCTGCTTTCCGCTCGCCATGCTGGTGCAGTGGCTCGAGCGCCGCTCCAAGGAGCGTCCGCGCGGCGTGAGCCTGGCCGAGCTGGGGCTCGACAACGTAGAGGAGGCCTAGCGCATGGAAATCTTCAACGCGACCAACCTGCTCTACATTTGGGGCGGCTTTGTTAAGACAATCGAGATCTCGGCGCTGTCGATTTTTTTCTCGCTCATCTTTGGCACGGTGCTGGCGCTCGTTAAAAGCTATGCGCCCCGCCCGTTCCGTATTTTGGTGAGCGCCTATATCGAGCTGTTCCGCTGCACGCCGAACCTGCTGTGGATCCTGTTTATCTACTTTACGGTGCAGGGTTTGGACATTGTGATTTCGACCATCGCCTTCACGCTGTTTACCAGCGCTGTTATGGCCGAGATTGTGCGCGGCGGCCTCAACTCGATTCCGCGCGGCCAGTTTGAGGCAGCGCAGAGCCAGGGCTTCGGCTTCTTTGCCACCATGCGCTACATCATTCTGCCGCAGACATTTAAGACGATCATTCCGGCGCTGTTTAGCCAGTGCACGACCGTCATCAAGGACAGCTCGTATCTTTCGGGCATTAACGTGGCCGAGCTCATGTACGCGGCAAATGTCGTGATGGCCCACGCGATCGACCTGTCGCAGGTGCTCATGCTCTACGGCCTGGTGTTTGCGATGTACTTTGTGCTCAACTTTGGCATCTCGTTGCTGGTTCGCGCATATCAGAGGCGAATGGTGGCAGCGTAGAATGTGGCAAAGGGACAGCCCCTTTGTCACATAGAGAAAGGAATCGCGATGAGCGATCTGGAGAATAAGAAGAATCCTGTGGTCATTACCATCGCGCGCGACTTTGGCGCCGAGGGCCACGAGATTGGCCGCATGCTTGCCGACGAGTTGGGGATTCCGCTGTACGATAACGAGCTGCTGGTACGTGCGTCGCTGCGCGCGGGCGAGTCGCTTGATAAGATGGCCGCCTATGATGAGCGTCTGGCCGTGGAGAACATGGCGTTTCTGCCCGACCGCTACGATGCGCGTTCGTACTCGGATAAGTTGTTCCAAAAGATGAGCCAGGTGATTTTGGATCTGGGCGAGACCGAGAGCTGCATTATCGAAGGCCGTCTGTCCGATTACCTGCTGCGCAACAACCCCAACCACATTGCCGTGTTGGTGACCGCACCCTTTGAGGACCGCGTCGAGATTGTGCGCAAGAAGCGTGGCCTTAACAAAAAGAAGGGCGCCAAGCTGGTCAAACAGCAGCAGAAGGCGCGCGAGGCGTTCTATAAGCGCTATAGCGCCGGCAAGTGGAAGATGACGAGCGGTAAAGACATCGTCGTCAACCGCGCCAAGCTGGGCCGCGAAGGCTGCAAGGACGTCATCGCCGCAGCCTACCGCTACAAGGTGGCCCAACTCGAAGGCTAACCAGTTGAAACCACCACAAAGGGGGCAGGCACCTTTGTGGTGGTTTGGGCGGCCGGCATAGAAAAAGTCCCCGCCGGGCGTGTGCTCGACGGGGACTTTGCCGTTTGGTAGCTAGCGCTGCGGATGATTACTCGCCCAGTAGGCTCTTGGTGATGGAAGCGGCGGCCTTCTTGCCGGCGCCCATCGCCAGAATGACCGTAGCGGCACCGGTGACGATGTCGCCGCCGGCCCAGATACGGGGATCGGTGGTCTGGCCGGTCTCCTCGTCGGCAACAATGTAGCCCCACTTGTTGAGCTCCATCTTGCCGCCGATCTTCTTTGCGAAGGGGTTGGCGTTGGTGCCGATAGCCGAGATTGCGACGTCGCAGGGGATCTCCTCGATGGCGCCCTCGATGGGCACCGGGCGACGACGGCCGGACTCGTCAGGCTCGCCGAGCTCCATCTTCTGGACCTTGACGGCGCACACGGAGCCGTCCTCGCCAGCGACAAACTCGAGCGGGGAGACGAGCGGCAGAACCTCGACGCCCTCGGCCTTGGCATGGTGCAGCTCGGCGCGACGGCAGGGCATCTCGTCCTCGGTACGGCGGTAGGCGATGATGGCGTGCTCGGCGCCCAGACGCTTGGCGGTGCGGACGGCGTCCATAGCCACGTTGCCGCCACCAAAGACGACGACGTTCTTGCCGTGCTTGGTGGGGGTGTCGTACTCGGGGAACTTGTTGGCCTTCATCAGGTTCACGCGGGTGAGGTACTCGTTCGCGAAGAAGACGTTGGGCAGGTTCTCGCCGGGGACGTTGAGGAACTTGGGCAGGCCAGCGCCGGTCGCCACGTAGATGGCGTCGAAGCCCTGCTCGAACAGCTCCTCGGCCGTGGCCATGTTGCCCACGACGGAGTTGTACTCAAACTTGACGCCCATGTCCTCCAGGCCGTCAATCTCGCGCTTGACGACCGCCTTGGGCAGACGGAACTCGGGGATGCCGTAGACCAGCACGCCGCCGCCGGTGAAGAAGGCCTCAAAGACGGTAACGTCAAAGCCGTTGCGGGCGAGCTCGCCAGCGCAGGTGATGCCGGACGGGCCGGAGCCGACGACGGCGACCTTCTTGCCGTTCTTGGGAGCCATCTTGGGCGTGGAGGCGAGCTCGGGGCGGTCACCCAGGAAGCGCTCGAGCTGGCCGATGGCCACGGGCTCGGACTTCTTACCACGGATGCACTTGCCCTCGCACTGGTTCTCCTGCGGGCAGACGCGGCCGCAGATGGCGGGAAGCATGGAGTCCTCGCGGATGGTATCGAGGGCGCCGCCGAAGTCCTTCTCGCGGATCTGCTCGATAAAGCGGGGGATGTTGATGTTGACGGGGCAGCCCTCAACACAGAACGGCTTCTTGCAGTTGAGGCAGCGCTCGGCCTCGGCCAGCGCCATCTCCTCGGTGAAGCCCTTGTCGACGGGGCGGAAGTCGCAGGCGCGCTCGGCAGCCGGCTCCTCGTTATCGGGGGTGCGGGGCGACTTCATATCGGCAACGAAACGACCGTTAACTAGTGGCATGCGCAGCTCTTTTCCTCATAGGCCTTGAGGGACTCGCCCTCTTCGGAACGGTAAGCGGCCTGGCGGGCACGAAGGTCATCCCAGTCGACCAGGGTGGCATCGAAGTCGGGGCCGTCGACGCAAGCGAACTTGGTCACGCCGCCCACCTCGACGCGGCAGCAGCCGCACATACCGGTGCCGTCAACCATGATGGGGTTGAGGGACGCGGTGATGGGGGTGTCGTATTTCTGGGCGGTGAGGGTCGAGAACTTCATCATCGGAACGGGGCCGACGCAGAAGACCTGGCTCACGGCCTTGTCCTGCAGCAGGCGCTCCAGCGGAGCGGTGACAACGCCCTGCTCGCCGTAGGAGCCGTCGTCAGTGGTGATGTGGATGTGGTCCTCGTCGAGGAGCTCGCGGAACTGGTCCTCCATAAGCAGGAGGTCCTTGGTGCGGGCGCCCATGATGGCGTGCACCTCGTGGCCGGTCTCGACCAGGTGCTTGGCGACCGGGAAGGCAATTGCCAGGCCGACGCCGCCGCCAATGACGGCGCAGGGGCCCTCAGCCATCTCGGTGGGAACGCCCAGCGGGCCCACGACGTCGCGCAGCGACTCGCCGGCCTCGTAGGTGGAAAGCATCTCGGTGGTCTTGCCGATCACCATGAAGATGAACTCGACCCAGCCCTCGTCACCGTTCCAGCCGGCCAGGGTAAACGGGACACGCTCGCCCGTCTCGTTGGCGCGAACCATGAGGAACTGTCCAGCGTGCGCATGCTTGGCGATTGCAGGCGCCTCGATGCGGAACTTGAACACCTTCTCCGAGAACTGCGTCTTCTCCAGGATCTTATACATAGAACCCCTCTCTTGTTAGGGCTGCCGAACCGTGCCTCCACGGAAATGGACGGTAGCCCGAATAAAACCGTACGCGCACAGGCGTTGTGCAGACATACGGTGCAAATTATACCCTCATGGCAATGTCGCTTACGTGTTTCTTTGGCAGGTGGGAAAAGGGTTTATCCACTTCGGCCTACCAAATAGGGACAGGTTTATTTTGGTCGGTTTTATCAGGCAAAACGGCAAAGGGGCCGGCCTCGGGTTGTGATGAGGCCGGCCCCCTTTGGGGCGCTGCATATGTATGGCGGCACAGGGTTTATTACGGCGCGGCTGTCATGGCGTTTCCGTAGATAAAACCTGCCAAAATAACCCTGTCCCTAAATGGTAGGTTTTAGTGCTTGCCGTTGGCGGAGGCGGCGCCGTTGACGTGGTCGCGGGCATAGATCACGCCGTGCACGATTGCCAGGCCGGCGGCGTCGGCCGCGCGGGCGCAGGTGTCCTGGAAGTCCTCGGCCTCGCGGGCGCGCAACTGCTTAAGTACGTAGTCGGCGACGGCCATCTTGCCGGGAGGGTTGCCGATGCCGGTGCGGATGCGGCTGAAGTCGCGGCTGCCCATCTTATCGATGATGGAACGCAGGCCGTTGTGGCCAGCATGGCCGCCGCCCACCTTAACACGCACGTCGCCGGCGGGAATGTCGAGCTCGTCGTGGATTACGAGCAGCTCCTCGGCCTTGATCTTGTACTCGCGGCAGAGCTTGGAGATGGGCCCGCCCGAGGTGTTCATGTACGACTGCGGCTTGACCAGTACAATCTGGCGCTTACCGCCCTCTTCCTCGGGATCGTTGATGTTGATGAGCGCGACCTCGGCGCCGGCCTGGTTTTTCCAGTACGTGACGCCGGCCTGACGGGCCAGCTCGTCGATCGCCTTAAAGCCGGCGTTGTGGCGGGTCTCGGCATATTCCTCGCCCGGGTTGCCAAGCCCGGCAACCATGCGAATCTTAAGCGGCTGTGCAGCTGCCATACGCTTCCTTTCGTTACACAAATAGTTCAATCAACGACAAAGGCTACCACGCCCGCCGAAGGCGAGGCTTTGCTTCAGCGAAATCCCACCAGACAAAAGCGCGGCCGCGGCAGAGCGAGCCGTCGGAACAGAAGAAACCCCCGCGCGACCTTTGCGAAGCAAGGGGGAGCGCGGGGGTTTCTTCTGTTCCGACGGCGATGCGCCGGGTTGCAAGGACGATGCGACTACAGCGCGAAGTCGCCGCCGACGAGCGTGGAGACGGGCTCCTCGTGGTAAACGGCGGAGATGGCCTGAGCGAACTCCTCGGCGACCGAGATGGTCTTGATCTTGCCGCCGACCTCGACGGGAATGGCGTCGGTGACGAGGCACTCGACGATCGGGGCGTCGTTCAGACGCTCGATGGCCGGACCGGAGAAGATGCCGTGGGTGGCGCATACGTAGATGTCGCCGGCGCCCATAGCCTTGAGCTCCTTGACGTTGGCGCACAGGGTGCCTGCGGTGTCGATCATGTCGTCGTTGATGATGCAGGTCTTGCCCTTGATGTCACCGATGATGCCCATGACCTCGGCGGCGTTGTGGCGCGGACGGCCCTTGTGGGCGATGGCCAGGTCGCAGCCGAGCATGTCGGACAGCTTCTTGGCGGCCTTGGCGCGGCCCACGTCGGGGGAGACGACAACCAGGTTGTCGGTGTCGAAGTGCATGTCGTTGTAGTACTGGCCAAACAGCGGCAGCGCGGACAGGTGGTTAACCGGGATATCGAAGAAGCCCTGAATCTGGCCCTGGTGCAGGTCGAGGGTGATGATGCGGTTGACGCCGGCGCGCTCGAGCAGGTTGGCGACGAGGCGGGCGGTGATGGGCTCACGCGGGCCGGCCTTGCGGTCCTGACGGGCATAGCCGTAGTGGGTGATAACGGCGGTGATGGAGCGGGCGGATGCGCGCTTGGCAGCGTCGGTGGCGATGAGCAGCTCCATGAGCATGTCGTTGACGTTGCCGCCGGCCACGGACTGAATCAGGAAGACGTCGGCGCCGCGGACGGTCTCGTCGTAGCGGGCGTAAATCTCACCGTTGGCGAACTGCTTTAGCGTAAGGCCCGAAAGCTCGACCCCAAGGAACTCAGCGATCTTCTGAGCGAGGGGACGGTTGGAGGAACCGGAATACACGCGGATGGACTTGCGCATATTCTCCGACTTCTCGGGATCATTAATCGGCATTACCCTTCTCCTTTATATATCGAATGCCATATAGATGCCTTTTTGCATTGTAACCGTGCGGCGGGGTTAATCGGGTCTTGATAACGTCTTTACCGTCAACGGACACGAACCGACCACTCATCCGGTCGCGCAGGTCACGATAGAAAAAGGAGCCGTCCCCATGGAACAGCTCCTTTTGTGCTTGATAAAGCGTTATGCCTCGTCGTCCTCGTGCAGACGGCGGCGATAATCGGCGGCCCAGCCCTCAATATTTACCTGACGGGCGCGGCCCAGACCGAGTGCGTCGGCCGGGACCGGCTCGGTGATGACGGAGCCGGCGGCCACGAGTGCGCCGTCGCCAATCTGGGCGGGCGCGACCATCATGGTGTCGGAACCGATGAAGGCATCTTTGCCGATGACGGTCTTGTGCTTGTGGACGCCGTCGTAGTTGCAGGTGATGGAGCCCGCGCCCACGTTGACGCCGGAGCCCATGGTGGTGTCGCCGATGTAGGACAGGTGGGGCACCTTGGAACCCTCGCCGATTGTGGACTTCTTGATCTCCACGTGCGTGCCGGCCTTGGAGCCGTCGAGCATGTGGGTGCCCGGGCGCAGGTAGGCGCGCGGGCCGCAGTCGACGCCGTTCTCGATGACGGCCTCGATGGCGATGGTCTCATCGATGATGCAGCCGCTGCCGACGGTGGTGTCGGTGAGGCGACTGTTGGGGCCGAGCTGGCACTCTTCGCCCACGGTGACGTGACCGATCAGATGCGTCTGCGGCCACACGATGGTGTCGCGGCCGATGGTAGCGTCGGGGCCGATCCAAGCCTGCGTGGGGTCGATGAAGGTGACGCCCTCGGCCATCCAGTGCTCGTTGATGCGGTCGCGCGCGATGGCGGTGAGCTGCGCGAGCTGGATGCGGCTGTTGACGCCCAGGCCGTCGCGGTAGTCGTCGCAGTGGAAGATGGAGACCGCCTGGCCGTGACCCTTGAGGATTTCGAGCATGTCGGGCAGGTAGTACTCGGACTGCGCGTTGTCGTTGCCGATCTCGTTAATGTGGGCGGCGAGCTGCGCGCCGTCAAAGGCGTAGCAGCCGGCGTTGCACTCCAGCAGCGTGGCGGCCTGCTCGGGCGTGCAGTCCTTCTGCTCGATGATGCGCTCGATCTGGCCGTCGGCGCCCAGCTTGATGCGGCCGTAGCCAAAAGGATCGGGCGGGGTCATGGTCATGACGGTGCAGGCGAGCTCGCCGGTGGCGACGGTCTGCGCGAACTTGGCGACGGTGTCGGCGGTGATGAGCGGCAGGTCACCGTTGAGCACGACGACGGGGCCTTGCGTGATGCCGCAGGCCTCGAGCGCGACCTTTACGGCGTGACCGGTGCCCAGGCGCTCGGTCTGCTCGACGCACTCGACCTTGGTGGCGCTGTTGGCATAGGCGCCATCGATGAGGGCGCGCATCTCGTCGGCGTGGCTGCCGATGACGACCACGACGCGGCTGCAGCCGGCCTTGATGGTAGCGTCGACGATCCACTGGACCATGGGCTTGCCCAGGATCTTGTGCGAAACCTTGCAGTGGTTCGACTTCATGCGGGTGCCCTCGCCGGCAGCGAGGATAATTGCGGTTGCGTCCATGTGATCTCCTGTTACGTTATAGAGACGTGTGTTTGGAAACGATACACGGCGCAATATGATACCGCAGGCATATGTTGAGCGCGTAGCGATTGGTTTGCGGCGGTTGGGGCTTGTGCCGCCGGCGTGGCGTTTGCGCTGCTTGCGTGCGGCGTTGGCGGTGCTGCGGAGCTGTCGTTTGAGCGAGGGGACGGGGGTGCCCGTGGACAACATACAAGAGGAGTTTGGCGGCGAGCCCGTCGCGGCGTTCTCGATGTCGCATCCGGCTGTGCCGGCCCTCTACATGGTGCTGACGCTGGGGCTCACCATGTTCTCGATGCAACCGGTGCTGATCGCGCTGTCGCTTGCGGGCGGGCTGGCGTACGGGCTTGCGACGCGCGGTGCTGCCCGCACGCTGGGCGCACTCCGCTGGCAGCTGCCGGTGATTTTGATTATCGCGCTGGTCAATCCGCTGTTTAGCGCTTCGGGTTCGACGGAGCTGTTCCGTATTGGCATGCGCGCGGTGTATCTGGAGAGCATGGTATATGGCCTGTGCATGGGCGGGCTGTTTGTGGCGAGCGTGCTGTGGTTTGAGGCCGCGGCGTCGATGCTCGAATACGACAAGGTACTCGCACTGTTAGGCAACGCCGCGCCGGTGATTGCGCTCATGATCTCGATGTGCATGAGGCTTATCCCGCAGTTTTTGCGCCGCGGCCGCACGGTGCTGGCGGTGCAGGACGCGATTGATGTACCGGGGCGTGCGCCGGCCGACCCCGTGCGCTCGCGCTTGCGGGCATCGAGTGTGTTGATGGGCTGGGGCATGGAAGATTCGCTGGAGCGCGCGGACGCGATGCGCTCGCGCGGGTGGGGTGCCGCGACGCGTCGTACGACGTATGCGCGGTATCGGCTGGGGCGCAGTGACGTTGCCGCGCTGGCCGGGCTCGTACTGTTTGGCGCTGCCGCGGTGGCGGTGGCGTGGACCGCGACGACGCAGTATTCGTTTTATCCGCAGCTCTCGGTGCCGGCGCCGTGGCCAGGCTATGTCGTGTACGCCGCCTGGATGGTGTTGCCTTGCGCGTTGCACGCGATTGATGAGAAGAGGTTTGGCTGATGGCTCGGTTGGATAGGAGCTCGGCGGCGGGTGAGGCATATGGCTCGGCCGCGCCGGCGATTGAGGTGCGGAGCCTGAGCTTTGCCTACCCCGATGCTGATGCTGCGGTGCTCGAGGGGCTCGACTGGTCTGTTCCCCAAGGTGCATTTGCGCTGCTTGTTGGCGGTACCGGATCGGGTAAGTCGACGCTGCTGTCGCTGCTCAAGCCCGAGATCGCTCCGGCGGGCGAGCGCACTGGCGATACGCGCGTGCTGGGCGAGAACGTTGCCGACATGGACGTGCGGGCATCGGCAGAGCGCGTGGGTTATGTGTTTCAGGATCCCGAGAACCAGATTGTGTGCGAGACCGTGTGGCACGAGATGGCGTTTGGCCTAGAGAATCTGGGTGTGTCGCGCGACGAGATGCGCCGCCGTGTTGCCGAGACCAGCTATTTCTTTGGTCTGGAGGACTGGCTTCATCGTGATACCGATACGCTTTCGGGTGGCCGCAAGCAGCTGCTGTCGCTTGCCGCCGTCCTGGCGCTGCGTCCGCGTGTGCTGCTACTCGACGAGCCCACGTCTCAGCTTGATCCGGTTGCGGAGAAGAATTTCCTGCACGCGCTGTTTCGTGTGAATCGCGAGCTGGGCTGCACGGTTGTTGTGGCGACGCATCAGCCGCGCCCAATGCTCGAATACGCGACGTGTGCGTACCGGATTGAGGACGGTCGCGTGCGCGAGGTGGCGGATATGGCTTCTTTGGGACGCCGAGAATCGCTGTTTTCCGACGTCATGTTGGGGTGGGGTGCCATCCGATGTGCAAAAAACGGAGTATTCAGCAGGCGTGAGGACAATTTGGGCTCTCTGGAGCCGCCCGGGGACGTATCGGGCGCGAAAAAAAGTTCGGAATTGGACAAATCGTCCGAATTTGTGGCGCAAACGTCGCTCGAGAACGGCTCGGAAGCGTTCCCGCGCACGGATGGAAGCAGAATACTCCAAAAAATGTACGGCGGGTCGGCTACCACCTTGTCGGAAGGCTGGTTTCGCTACAATCGCGCGGGCGGTTGGGTGCTGCGCGGGCTCGACGTGGCGTTTTCGGCCGGTGCGGTGCATGCGATCGTGGGCGGCAACGGATGCGGTAAGTCGACGATACTCTCGGTGCTGGCGAAGACCGCCAAGCTACAGCGCGGCCGCATGGTGCGCGGAGCGGCCTCGGCGGCGCTGCTGCCTCAGAATCCCAAAGCATTGCTGGTTGCCGATACGGTTCGCGACGAGCTGATGGAATGGGCTTCGACCTGCGGATATGACGAGACCGTGGCGCGGGAGCGTGCGGCGAGCTTGGGGTTGTCGGGTCTGGATGGACGCCATCCGTACGATCTTTCGGGCGGGCAGCGTCAACTGCTTGCATTGGCAAAACTGCTGCTAATCGGCCCCGAACTGCTATTGCTCGATGAGCCCACCAAGGGTCTAGACCTGTTCAGCCGCCGCATCATCGCCCGCGCCCTGCGTGACCATGCGAAGGCTGGCGGCACCGTCATCATGGCTACGCACGATTTGGACTTTGCCGAGCAGGTAGCCGACGACGTCGCCATGATGTTTGACGGCGAGATTGCCTGCATGGAGCCGCCGGCCGACTTCTTTGCCGACAACGTGTTCTATAGGGCGTGATGGGATGACGGACTGTCGTTTCTCGCGTTTGCTTGCAAAACTGGAGATCCCGCTGTTGTTGGCGGTGCCGGCGGTAATGGCTGCGGCGTTGCTGGCGGGTGTTGAGCAGGCGGCGCTTGCCATGCTTGTCGTGGTGGCGCTGGTGCTCGCGCTGTTCTTTGCGGGTTACGAGGCATCTCGTCCGGGATTGCGCCAGATTATGCCCACGCTGGTGCTGGCGGCGCTGGCGGCGGCGGGGCGCATCCTGTTTGGGCCCATTCCCGACTTTAAGCCGGTGAGCGCCATCGCCATTATCGCGGGGGCGACGCTTGGTCGCCGCAACGGTTTTATGGTTGGCGCGCTGGCGGCGCTGACCAGCAATTTCTTTTTTGGACAGGGCATGTGGACGCCGTGGCAGATGTATGCCTGGGGGCTCGTGGGATACGTTGGCGGTGCGCTGGCGTATGCGGGCTGTCTCTTATACACATCTGACGCTGCCGAC
>URZB01000007.1 GCA_900552295.1 uncultured Collinsella sp. | reverse complement strand
GAGCCTTATCGTCGGCAGCGTCAGATGTGTATAAGAGACAGCAACTACACCGTGTACTGCGGCAGGTCCTGCAGGGCGATGACGTCCATGCCCATGTCGTTGGCGCTGCCGTGACCCTGCTGGTCCTCGCGCACGGCCTCGATGGCACTCACGTACGTGTTGGCCGCAGACATCGCCGTCACGCAGGTCACGCCGCGGCGCACCGCCTCGGTACGCAACAGATAGCCGTCGCCACGCGAACCCGGGCCGTACGGCGTGTTGATGATTACCGCAATCTTGCCATCGGCGATCAGGTCACCGATGTTGGGACGCTCGCCGTCGTGCGGGCCGCTAATCTTCTCCACGACCTCGCAGGTCACGTTGCCGCCGCGCAGCACGCGCGCCGTGCCCTCGGTGGAGCAGATATCAAAGCCCAGGTAGCGCAGGATACGGGCGACCGAAAGGATATGACGCTTGTCGCGGTCGCACACGCTAATGAACACCTTACCGGCGCTCGGGTCGGGCAGCTTGTAGTCAATCGCCAGCTGCGTCTTGGCGTATGCCTCGGGATAGCTCTTAGCGATACCCATGACCTCGCCCGTCGACTTCATCTCGGGCCCCAGGATAACGTCAGCGCCCGGGAAACGACCCCAGGGCATAACGGCTTCCTTCATGCAGAACCAGTCCAGCTGGCGCTCGTCGCTCGGCAGGCCCAGGCTCGCGATGGAATCGCCCGCCATGATACGCGCCGCGCACTTGGCCAGCGGCACGCCGGTGGCCTTGGAGATGAACGGCACGGTACGGCTGGCACGCGGGTTGGCCTCGATCACGTAAACGGTCTCGCCCTTGATGGCATACTGCACGTTGACCAGACCGCGGACTCCCAGCGCCATCGCGATGCGACGGGTGGTCTCGCGAAGCTTTGTCTGCAGGCTCTCGCTAAAACTGAACGGCGGGATGCAGGTCGCAGAGTCGCCGGAGTGAATACCGGCCTCCTCGATATGCTCCAGAATGCCGCCGATGTAGACCTCTTCGCCATCGCACAGGGCGTCGACATCGGACTCAATCGCACCCTCCAAGAAGCGGTCCAGATACACCGGGTAGTCGGGGCTAATGCGCGCGGCCTCGGCCATGTAATCGCGCAGATGCTCGGCATCGTAGGCGATCATCATGCCGCGGCCGCCCAGCACGTAGCTCGGACGCACCAGCAGCGGGTAGCCGATATGCGCGGCCACGGCCTCGGCCTCCTCAAACGAGGTTGCCTGGCCCGCCGGCGGGTACATGATGCCCAGCTTGTCGAGCAGAGCGGCGAAGCGCTCGCGGTCCTCGGCAAAGTCGATGGCATCGGGCTTGGTGCCCATGATGTTGACGCCACTCTCCTCGAGCATGCGCGCCAGCTTAAGCGGAGTCTGGCCGCCGAGCGTCACCACGACGCCGTCGGGTCGCTCAACATCGATAACGTCCATGACGTCCTCGTAGGTGAGCGGCTCAAAGTACAGGCGGTCGGACGTGTCGTAGTCGGTCGAGACGGTCTCGGGATTGCAGTTGACCATGATGGTCTCGAAGCCGCGGGCTGCCAGCGCGTAGCTCGCGTGCACGCAGCAGTAATCGAACTCGATACCCTGGCCAATGCGGTTGGGGCCGGCGCCCAGGATCATCGCCTTGGGCTTGTCCGCCGGCGTGGTCTCGTCGGGAGCCACGCACTTCTTGGCATCCGGGCTCGTGCGGTAGATGTTCTCGTACGTCTTGTAGTGGTACTCCGTGGCGCTCGAGAACTCCGCAGCGCAGGTATCAACCGTCTTCATGCTGGGAACCACGCCCAGGCCCTTGCGATAGGCGCGCACAAAGCGCTCGTCCGAGCTGGTCAGCGCGGCGATCTCGGCGTCGCTCGTGCCGTACTGTTTGAGCAGGCGCATCGCGTCGGCGTCGATATCCTCCACACGCAGGCCGCGGATGCTCTCCTGGACCTGCACCATGTCATTGATACGGTTGAGGTACCACGGATCGATACCGCAGATGGCATGGATGCGAGCGATGTCCCAGCCACGGCGCAGGGCCTCGACCACAAAGAAGATGCGGTGCTCGGTCGGCGTTGCCACGGCTTGAGCGAGCTCATCGTCGCTCAGTTTGTCGGCACCTTCCTTGCCACCGGCGCAAATGCCCTGGTGGCCATCCTCCAGCGAGCGCATAGCCTTGCCAAAGGCCTCCTCAAAGGTGCGACCGATCGCCATGATCTCGCCCACGGCCTTCATGCGCGTGGTGAGTGTGGGGTCGGTACCCTTGAACTTCTCGAAGGCAAAGCGCGGCACCTTGACCACACAGTAGTCGATTGTGGGCTCAAAGCAGGCGGGCGTAGCCTTGGTGATGTCGTTGACGATCTCGTCGAGCGTGTAGCCCACAGCCAGGCGCGCGGCGGCCTTGGCGATGGGGAAACCCGTGGCCTTGGAAGCGAGGGCGGACGAGCGGCTCACGCGCGGGTTCATCTCGATGACGATCAGGCGGCCGGTGTTGGGGTTCACGGCAAACTGCACGTTGGAGCCACCGGTCTCGACGCCGATCTTCTCCAGAATGGCGAGCGAGGCCACGCGCATGCGCTGATACTCAAGGTCGGAGAGCGTCTGCGCCGGCGCCACGGTGATGGAGTCGCCGGTATGCACGCCCATGGGGTCGAGGTTCTCGATGGAGCACACGATGATGCCGTTGCCGGCGTGATCACGCATGACCTCCATCTCATACTCTTTCCAGCCCTCGATGGACTCCTCGACCAGCACCTCGTGGGCAGGCGAGAGCTCCAAGCCCTGGCTCACGATGGAGACGAGCTCCTCGTGGGTGTGAGCGATGCCGCCGCCGGCGCCGCCGAGGGTAAAGCTCGGGCGCAGTACGCAGGGATAACCCACGCGCTCGGCGATGGCCTCGGCGTCGGCCACGCTGTAGGCATAGCCCGAGCGCGCGACCTCCAGGCCAATCTCGGCCATGGCCTCGTTAAAGAGCTTGCGGTCCTCGCCGCGCTCGATAGCGGCCAGGTCGCAGCCGATCATTTCGACGCCGTACTTGTCGAGCGTACCGTCCTTTGCCAGCTCGACGGCGGCGTTCAGACCGGTCTGGCCGCCCAGCGTGGGCAGCAGCGCGTCCGGGCGCTCTTTCTTGATTACGCGCTCGATAAATTCGGCGGTGATGGGCTCGACATAGGTGCGGTCGGCAAGACCCGGGTCGGTCATGATGGTCGCCGGGTTGGAGTTGACCAGGATGACCTCAAAGCCATCCTCCTTGAGCACCTTGCAGGCCTGGGCGCCGGAGTAGTCAAACTCGCAGGCCTGGCCGATAACGATGGGGCCCGAGCCAATGACGAGGATGCGCTTGATGTCAGTACGTTTAGGCATGTTAGTTCTCCTCGGTCTCAGTCTCGGCGAAATTCCAGCCAGCCAGGCGGTCCTTCGCGGTGTCGATGTCCAGGTAGTTCTCCTCGCCGTCCATGAGTCGCGTAAAGGCGGTAAAGAGATAGTGAGCATCGGTGGGGCCAGGCGAGGCCTCGGGGTGGTACTGGACCGAGAAGCACGGGGCGTCGAGCAGCTGGATGCCCTCGGCGGTGCCGTCGTTGAGGTTCACGTGCGTCAGGCGAATGCGGCCAAAGCGCTCGTTCATCACGACCGGCGCGATTCCGCGGCGCACCCAGACGCGCAGATCTCCATCGGCCGCATGCTCGGTCTCGCCGCCGGAAAGCTCGGGGACAAGCTTGCCCAAGCTGGGGAACAGCAGGCCAAAGCCATGGTTTTGTGCGGTGATCTCCACGCGACGGCTTACCAGGTTCATGACCGGCTGGTTGCCACCGCGGTGACCAAACTTAAGCTTTTCCATCTGGGCGCCGCAGGCCAGGCTGATCATCTGGTGACCAAGGCAAATACCAAAGACCGGCACCTTGCCGATCAGCTGCTGCACCTGCTCGTAGGTCTCCACCACGGCGTCGGGGTCGCCGGGGCCATTGGACAAAAAGACGCCGTCGGGATTCATGTCGAGCACCTCGCTCGCGGGCGTATTCCACGGCACGACGGTAAGGTCGCAGCCGGCGCGGACCAGCCCTTCCAGAATGCCGCGCTTCACACCGCAGTCGTAGGCGACCACTTTGTGACGGGCAGGAGCGGCAGTCGAAAGCGCAAAGCCATGCGTGGCAGGCAGGTCGGCGGCCACAAACTCATGAGGCGCGGGGCAACTTACGGTCTTGACCAGGTTCTCGCCTACCAGCGTAGGCGCTGCGGCCAGACGCTCGGCAAGCTCGTCGACGTCGAAGATCTCGGTCGAGATAATGCCCATCTTGGAACCATTGTCGCGCAGATGGCGCACCAGAGCGCGGGTGTCGACACCCTCGATAGCAACGATGCCGTGTGCGCGCAGGTACTCCGGCACGCTGACGGCCGAGCGCCAGTTAGAAGGCGTGGCGCACATGTCGCGAACGATCATGCCGCGCATGGCCGGAGCGCTCGCAGAGCGCACGGCGTCGCCGGGGAAGGCCGACTGGACGTCGGTCTCGTCGATACCGTAGTTGCCGATCTGCGGATAGGTCATGGTTACGATTTGGCCGGCATAACTCGGGTCGGTCATGACCTCAAAGTAGCCCTCGAGCGAGGTGTTGAAGCAGACTTCGCCGGTCGCGGTGCCCTCGGCGCCGCATGCACGTCCATAAAAAATGGTCCCATCCTCAAGATACAGGATGCAGGGACCACAGGTGCCCTTGCTGGTTTTGGCCAGCATACGCTGGCAAAGCTCGCTGGGCGCGAAGGTGCGGGCGGCAGCGCCCGCGGTATGGTTGTTCGCCATAGTTCTCCTTCCCGGTCTCACAGGACCGGCTTAAAGGTGTGTAGTTAGGCCTCGCGGTATTGTAACCGTAAGCATGCCTCATGGCGTTAATTTCATCGAAATGTTTACGAAATGATAATTATGACTTTCTATGCATAATGATTTTTCTAGGACGGGGATTAAAAATCATCCCGCGAGGCTTGTGGCTCACGCGGGATGATGGCCTCTTATTTTTTCTTGTCCTGCTCCAGCAGTTCGGACGGTGTGCGATCGGGCTTGCCGCCGCGGAAAATCTCGCGGCCATGCAGACGATGCTCCAGATCGCGCTCGGCCTTTTCCTCGTCAATCTTGGTCTGGCTCACCACCGGGTCCTCAATCAGCGACGACACCGAGTTCACCTGCTTTTGAATGCGCTCGGAAATCGTGTCGTCCATACTCACGATATGCATCTTCCAGTCGATGTTCGTAGCGGTCGATGAGCTCTTGGTCCACACGAACGTCAGAATGGCGCTCTGATGACCCCTCGCGGGGAACATGCCAAAGAAGGAATCGTGCTGAATGTTGCTGTCCTCATCGATATAGGCGTGCACGTTGTACACCACGCGGTCAATCTTATCGTTGAGCAGCGCGTTGGTCGCAAGCGCCGCGGCCTGGATCTGCCCGTTGGACAGCAGCTCGAGCTCGTTGGCAGACGACGTGTCCAACACCGTCACCTCTACCGTACCCGTGCGCTCGTCCGCCTCGTCGACGCTAAAGTCGAGCGGGAACTGCGTAAAGCCGTTGCCCCACTCAAGGCCGCCCTTGAGCGCGGTCGAAACGGTATCGACCGAAACGCTCTCGGACAGATTGGCGGTATTCAGACGGCGCATCACGCCGTAGCCAATCTGCATGCCCACGATCAGCACCAAAATACCGATGACCACGGCCATCGCGGTCTTCGTAATGGTATGGCTCACCTGCGAGCCCGAAGGATCGTCCTCGGACAGCGGGTCGATATGTTTTGCCTGGCTCGCGCGGTCCTCGCTGCGCAGCTGCGCTAGCGCCGCTTTGTCACCGCGCTTGGCCGCAGCCTCCTTCTCACGCATGCGCTCGGTACGCTTTTTGGCGAGCGTGGGATCCAAGACGCCGGATGCATCGATTTCGGAGAATAACTCCGTCACTTCTTCCGGAGTCAAAGGGTTCTTGTCAGCCATAAACTTCCTGTCATATCAATCAGTCGAGCTCGTGCGCACGCGCACCTTCGAACTGCATTCGATAGTAACGGGCATAGGTGCCGCCACGGGCGAGAAGCTCCTCGTGCGTGCCACGTTCCACAACGCGACCATGCTCAACAGTCGCAATCTCGTCAGCATGCTTAATAGTCGAGAGACGGTGGGCGATGATAATCGTGGTGCGGCCGCGCGCCAGCTCTTCGAGCGACTCCTGCACCGCTTCCTCGCTCTCGTTATCCAGAGCACTCGTCGCCTCATCCAAAATAAGGATCTTGGGATTCTTGAGAAACACGCGCGCAATGGCTACGCGCTGCTTCTGGCCGCCCGAAAGACGGCTGCCGCGCTCGCCCACCACGGTGTCGTAGCCTTGCGGAAGCGACTCGATAAAGGTATCGATATTGGCGCGGCGGGCCGCCTCGGCGATCTCTTCTGCCGTGGCGCCCGACTTGCCGTAGGCGATGTTCTCGCCAATCGTACCGTCAAACAGATAGACATCCTGCTGCACCAGGCCAATGGCGCGGCGCAGACTCTGTTGCGTCACGTCGCGCACGTCCTGGCCGTCGATGCTGATGGATCCGTCCGCCACGTCGTAAAAGCGCGGCAGCAGCGAACAAGTCGTAGACTTGCCGCCGCCCGAGGGGCCAACCAGGGCAATGGTCTGTCCGGGCTTGATGGACAGATTCATATGGTCGATAACAGGGCGTCCGTCGGCGCCGCCCTCGCCCAACTCAACATCCTCGTAGCTAAAGCACACGTCGCGATATTCAACCGCGCCTGCCGTCACCTGCAGGTCCGCGGCATCCGGCTTATCCTGGATATCCGGGGCGGTCGAAAGCACCTCGTCCATGCGCTTAAAGCCGGCGATGGCCTTCTGATACGTTTCGGCCGAATTGACGAGCGTCTCGAGCGGCGTGCAGAACAGTGAAATGTAGAGCGCGAAGGTCGCCATATCGACCGCCTGCAGTTGGCCTTGCGCCACCAGCCAACCACCCAGCAGCACCACGATCACGTACAACACGCCCGAGAGCAGGCCATACGTCGCAGTGTAAACGCCCATGGCGTGATACATATTCTCTTTGGACGAAAGATAGCGGTCGTTGGAGGCGCGGAACTTGGAGCGTTCAGCCTCCTCGTTCGCAAAACTCTTGACCACGCGCATGCCGGCCAGCGAATCCTGCAGCTGAGCATTAATACCACTGATCTTTTTGCGGTTGTCGCTAAAGACCTCGCGCATGCGCATGTTCTGCCAAAACATGATGGCCGCAAACACCGCCGTCACCACGGCCATAGCAAGCGCCAGCACCGGGGCAATAGCAAAGAGGATCACAAACGAGCCGACGATCTCGATGCCGCAGATGATAATCCACTCGGGCACGTGGTGTGCCGCCTCGCAGATATCGAACAGGTCGTTGACCACGCGGCTCATCATGTCACCCGAGCTGTTGCGATCGAAGTACGCAAAGCTAAAGCGCTCGTACTGATCGAACAGGTCCTCGCGCATCTTGGACTCCATGCGCGCGCCCATCACGTGGCCCCAGTAACTCACAAAGTAGCGACAGGCGCAACGGATGGCATACATCAGCACCAGACCAACCGCGATCATACCGAGCGCCTGCATAATAGCAGCCTGACCCTGGGTAAAGAGCCCACCAGTCAGATTGCGCAGAATAATAGGAAACGCCAGGTCGATGGCGGCAAGCACCAGGGCGCAAACAGTATCGGCAACAAAAAGCCCCATCTGGGGCTCGTAATACGAAAGAAACCTCTTCAGCATGTGATCCTCAAAGAAATATCAGCAATGTAAGGCCCCGGGACAAAGCAATCAGTACTACTTGTCCCAGGGCTATCCCCACTCGTTAAAGATCGGCTCCGCCCAAGCGGTGCGCGATGCTATCGCAGGCCAAGGCGCCCACGACGGTCTTGGCGTCTTCGATCTTGCCGTCGAGCACGGCGTCGATCAGCTCGTGCAGCGGCACCAGATCAACGTTGACAAACTCGTCATCATCGGGGTTGGGTGCATCGAACTCGAGCTTGGTGGCCAGGTAGATGTGAATGATCTCGTCACAGAAGCCGCAGGACGTGACGATCGACGTCAAAAAGCGAATGCGACCGGCCCTAAAGCCCGTCTCCTCATGCAGCTCGCGCTTGGCGCAATCGAGCGGGTCCTCGCCTGGATCGAGCTTGCCGGCGGGAATCTCGACCGTCACGCGGTCGATGGCGGTGCGGTACTGACGCACCAGTACGATCTTGCCGCTCTCGGTCAGCGCCACAACGGCCGCCGCACCCGGATGGCGAACGATATCGCGGGCGCTGCGGTGACCGTTGGGCAGCTCAACCTCAAGACGGTGGACGTCGAGGATCTTGCCCTTCCAGGCGCACTCCTCCGAAAGAATCTTCTCGTGCAGCTCGGCATCGTGCGGGTCGTCGTCGCCCAGCACCAGCGCCGGCTCGTCAGCGACCTCGCCACCAGGCTCGCCCTCGGCGTGCCCATACATGCGGCTGT
The DNA here is from genome assembly GCA_900552295.1 of uncultured Collinsella sp. GTDB lineage: Bacteria > Actinomycetota > Coriobacteriia > Coriobacteriales > Coriobacteriaceae > Collinsella. The sequence goes on along the minus strand of URZB01000007.1, from coordinate 9,387 downwards.
CCTCTTCGACGATCTGCGCATCCACGAGCTCTTCGTTCTTCTCGTCCATCCGTCTCATCCCTCTCGGACTTTAGGCATCCCAGGCGTCGCGGCCACGCAGCGCGCGCAGGCCGATGTCATGACGCAGGGTCTTGCCCTCAAAATCAATCTTCTCGCAGGCCTCGTAGGCAAGGTTGCGGGCGTTCTCAAACGTGTCGCCCAGCGCGGTCACGGCAAGCACACGGCCACCGTTGGTCACGAGCTGACCGTCCACCACGGCGGTGCCGGCATGGTACACGGTCACGTTCTCCATGGCCTCGGCGTCGGCGATGCCGGTGATGACTTTGCCCTTCTCGTAGCTGCCGGGGTAGCCCGCGCTCGTCAGGACAACAGCCACAGCCCACTCGTCACGCCAGTCGAGCTCAATCTGATCAAGCTCGCAGTTGGCGCAGGCGAGCATAACCTCGACCAGGTCGTTCTTGAGGCGCGGCAGCACGACCTGCGTCTCGGGGTCGCCAAAGCGGGCGTTGAACTCCAGCACCTTGGGGCCGGCGGGGGTGAGCATAAAGCCGCCATACAGACAGCCGCGGTAGTCGATGCCCTCGACAGCAAGCTCGGCCACGGTCTGCTCCATGACCTTCACCATGGTGGCGTGCTCTTCGTCGGTCACGATGGGTACCGGGCTGTAGACGCCCATGCCACCGGTGTTGGGGCCCTTGTCGCCCTCGAGTGCACGCTTGTGATCCTGCGAGGTGGCCATAGGACGCACGGTCTTGCCGTCGGTAAAGGCCAGCAGCGAGCACTCGGGGCCAACCAGCATCTCCTCGATGACCACGGTATTGCCGGCATCGCCAAAGGTGCCGCCAAAACACTCGCGCACGGCCTCTTCGGCCTGCGCAAGCTCGGTTGCCACGATAACGCCCTTGCCCGCGGCCAGGCCGTCAGCCTTCACGACCAGCGGGGCGCCCTGCTCGCGCACATAGGCAAGAGCCGAAGCCTCGTCAGTAAACGAGCCGTAGGCGGCCGTCGGAATGCCGGCACGCTCCATGAGCTGCTTGGAGAATAACTTGGAACCCTCCATCTGAGCGCCCTCGGCACCCGGGCCAAAGCAGGGAATGCCCGCCGCACGCACGGCATCGGCAACGCCCGCCACGAGCGGAGCCTCGGGGCCAATTACCACAAGTCCGCATCCGTGGCTCTGCGCAAACGCCGCCACGGCCGCAGGATCGCAGTCGTCGAGAACAACGTTCTCGCCGCAGCTCGCGGTGCCGCCGTTGCCCGGCGCAATGTAGAGCTTGCCGGCGCGCGGTGATGCTGCGAGCTTGGCTGCCAAAGCATGCTCGCGGCCGCCGCTGCCCAACAACAGGATGTCGATGGTTTGAGTGTCCGCCTTCAAGGGTGCCTCCTCTATGGATGAACGGCCCGCTCCGCGCGAGCCCTTTGCAAGCAAATATACCCCTCGGCCGCCCGTCCGGGCTGCAAAGGGGTATATCGCAATAACCAAATAGTCCCGATTACTTCCAGAATCGGTTGATGATCTGCTCGCGACCAGCGCCAACGCCAATGAACGTCACGCGGGTGTGTGCCAGATCCTCGATAAACGCCACGTAGTCCTGAGCCTCCTGCGGCAGCTCCTCAAAGCTGCGGCAACCGGTGATATCGCACTTCCAGCCAGGGAGCTCCTCGTAGATGGGCTTGGCATGCTCAAAGCGCACCTGGTGTTCGGGCACGCTCGTGTAACGCTCGCCATCGACGTCGTAGGCAACGCACACCTTGATGGTGTCGAAAGCCGAAAGCACGTCGAGCTTGGTCACGGCGATGTCGGTGAGGCCGTTGACGCGCGAGGCATAGTTGGCGATAGGGCCGTCAAACCAGCCGCAACGACGACGGCGACCGGTGGTCACGCCGTACTCATAGCCCTCCTCGGTCAGCGTGTGGCCGGCCTCGGACTCATAGGAAAGCTCGGTGGGCATGGGGCCCGAACCGACGCGGGTGATATAGGCCTTCATGACGCCCAGCACGCGGTCGACGTTCTTCATGCCCACGCCAGAGCCGGTGATGGCACCGCCGGCGGTGCAGTTGGAAGACGTCACGTACGGATAGGTGCCGTGGTCGATGTCGAGCAGCGTCGCCTGGGCGCCCTCAAACAGCAGGTTCTTGCCCTCATCGATCATGTTGTTGAGCAGCAGGCTCGTCTCGGTGATGTAGGGACGCAGGCGCTCGGCCATCGGCAGGTACTCGTCGCAAATCTGGTCCACGGTGTAGGTGGGCAGGTTGTAGATGAGCTCGAGCTCGGGGTTCACGCGGGCGAGAGCGGTCTCCAACTTGTCGCGGAACAGCGTCTCGTCCAGCATGTCCTGCATGCGCAGGCCAATGCGGGCCATCTTGTCCTGATAGCACGGACCAATGCCGCGCTTGGTGGTACCGATGTTCTTCTTGCCGAGCTTCTGCTCAAAGGCGCCATCCAGATCGATGTGGTACGGCATGATGACATGCGCGTTGCCGCTAATCTTGAGGTTCTTGGTGGTGATGCCGTCGGCCTCGAACATGTCGATCTCCTCAAGGACAACCTTGGGGTTGACGACGCAGCCGTTACCGATCACCGACACGTGGTCGGAATACATGATGCCGGAGGGCACCTGGTGCAGGCCGTACTTTTTGCCGTTGACGACGATGGTGTGGCCGGCGTTGTTGCCGCCCGAATAGCGCACGACGGCATCAAAGTCGCCGGCGACCAGGTCGCAGATCTTACCCTTGCCCTCATCGCCCCACTGGGCACCGACCAAAACGGTTGACGGCATGTTTACTCCTCACATTCATGGACTGTCTACGCGCCATGCCGGCACGCAGAAGCACAAAACATTCCCAGTATACCCGTGCAACGGGCGCCTGTCCTACTCCTCGGCATGTGCCCCATCAAGCTCATAGAACTTGGTGGATGCCGGCAGGAACATCAGGTCGACGTCGCCGATCGGGCCCGAACGGTTCTTGGCCACGACGATACGCGTAACGCCCTCGTCGGGTCGATCGTCGCGCGAGGCTTCGGCCTCGTCGGCGGAGCGGTCCAAGAACATGACGATATCGGCGTCCTGCTCGATGGAGCCCGATTCACGAAGGTCGGAAAGCTGCGGGCGCTTGCCGGTACGGGATTCGACCTGACGCGAGAGCTGCGACAGCGCGATGAGCGGGATCTTGAGCTCCTTGGCCATGATCTTCAGACCACGCGACATCTCCGAAACCTCGACGGTACGGCTCTCGGAGCGGCGTCCCGGCGGAGGACTCACCAGCTGCAGGTAGTCCAGGATGATGATTGCCTTCTCCTTGTTATGGAGCATACGGCGGCTCTTGGCGCGAATCTCGGTCACTGTGGTGCCGGGCGTATCGTCAATCAGAATATCGAGCTTGGACAAGGTCTGCGTGGCCTCGTTGATATTGGCCCACTGTTCGGGGCTAATACGGCCCATGCGGAAGTCACTGATCGAGATCATGGCGTAGGCGCAAATCAGACGCTGGGCAATTTCCTTGCCCGACATCTCCAGCGAGAAGAAGCCGACGGTATAACCAGCAGCGGCAGCGTTAAGTGCCAGGTTCAGAGCGAACGACGTCTTACCTACAGCAGGACGGGCGCCGATAATGATGAGCTGACCCTCGCGGAAGCCCATGAGCATGCGGTCGAGCGACGGGAAGCCCGTGGGCACGCCCGCAGCCTGGCCACCGGCCTGGCACACTTCCTCGGCCTCGTTATAGGCCTCGACCATAAACTCGGTCAACGTCTTGTAACTCGACTTGACCTCGCGCGCCGTAACCTTGAGCAGCTTGCTCTCGGCCAGCTCGACAACCTCTTTGGTGTCGGTGGGGGCATTATATGCCAGCGCGTTGATCTCGTTGGTGGCGCCGATCAGCTCACGCAGCATCGAATCGCGGCGAACGATGGCGGCATGATGCTGCCAGTTGACGAGCGACAGGGTCTGACCCATCAACTCCAAAATGTACGCTTCGCCGCCCACGGCATCGAGCTTGTTGATGCTTCGCAGGTAATCGATCAGCGAGATGGAGTCGATGGGAATGCGGCTGTTGTACATATCGACCATCGCGGTATAGATGGTCTTATGAATGGGCCGGTAGAAGTCATCGGGCTGCAGCTCGACCTGGGCTTCTTCGACCACCTCGGGCGATAGCAGCATAGCGGCCAGCACATTGGCCTCTGCATCTTGGTTTTGGGGAAGACCCAACTTTGAGCCGCGGTCCTCGACCGTCAGCCCGGTCTCCCTATCGTCATATGCCATGAGCATCCTTATTCATATCGCTTGCGAGCATCCATAGTATCAGCTACGGTCCCAAAACGCGCCGCGCGCCGCCAATCATCACCGAACCAAACGGATGAACGGTCCTGTATATAGGACTTCGACGCAACGTTCACCATGACACTCACTCAGCGCAAAAAACAAAAGGGCGCCCTGGTTTCCCAGAGCGCCCTTCTTAGAACAAGATTGTTGCGTTGCAGCAGATGCTACTCGGCAGCAGCCTCAGTCTCGACCTCGGCGGTCTCGGCCTCGGCGACCTCAGCGGCCTCCTCGACCTCAGCCTCGGCAGCGAGCTCCTCGGCGGTAACGCCGACGAGAACGACAACCTCGGCCTTGATCTCGCGGTACAGCGAGATGGCAACGGTGTGGGCACCGGCAACCTTGATGGGCTTACCGAGCTCGACGCGCTTGCGGTCGATGTCCATACCGAGCTGAGCCTTGATGGCGTCAGCGATCATAGCGGCGGTAACGGAGCCAAAGAGGATGCCCTCGTCGCCGACCTTGACGTCAACGGTGACCGTCTTGCCCTCGAAGGCAGCCTTGGTCTCGTTGGCGGTAGCCAGACGGACGGCCTCGCGCTTGGCGATGTTGTTGCGACGCTCGTCAAGCTGCTTGAGGTTGCCCTTGGTGGCGGCAACAGCGAGCTTCTTGGGGAACAGGAAGTTCTCAGCGTAACCCTGAGCGACCTCTACGACGTCACCCTCGCCGCCCTTGCCCTTGATCTCATCGAGAAGAATAACCTTCATGATGCGTCTCCCTTCTTAGCCGCGGTCGCGGTTGCCACGAGAGGAAACCACGGGGACGGTGTACGGCAGGAGAGCCATCTCGCGGGCGCGCTTGATGGCGTTGGCGATGTCATGCTGATGCTGCGTGCAAGCGCCAGTGACGCGACGGGGCTTGATCTTGCCACGGTCGGTCATGTACTTACGGAGAAGCTGAGTGTCCTTATAGTCGATGAACTCAGTGTTCTCCTTGCAGAACTGGCAGTACTTACGACGCGGCTGACGTGCAGAAAAATCATTAGCCATGTCAAAATACCTTTCATTTGGCAACTTCGGCGAACCGAAGCCGCCTCTCACTCAAAAATAGGTGAACAACCCTTAGAACGGGATGTCCTCATCGTAGACGTCGACCGCGGGCGGCGTAGCCACCGGCGCGGCAGGACGTGCTGCGGGCGCGGAAGCTGCGGGGGCGTAACCGCCCTGGTCGTAGCCACCCTGGCCACCACGGGAGCTCATAAACTCGATCTCATCGACGATGACCTCAAGCTTGCTCCGGCGCTGGCCGTCGCGCTCCCAAGAGCTGTAGCGCAGCTTGCCCTCGATCGCGACCTTGTTTCCCTTTGCCAGGAAACGGCTCACGGCCTCGGCGCGGGTGCCGAACATGGTGCAGTCGACAAAGTTGGGATAGTCCTCCCACTCGCCAGTCTGCGCGTTGCGGCGACGATCGTTCACGGCGACGCCAAAGGACAGAACCTGGGTTCCGCCGGCGGTGGCGCGCAGCTCGGGATCGCGGGTGAGGTTACCGGTGATGTTCACTCGATTGATGCTCATAACTCACTACTTCCTCTTGGGGCACAAGCCCAGTCCAAAACGACAGTCTTACTCCTGGTCGTCGCGACGGACGATCATGTGGCGGACCACAGCGTCGGTGATGCGCAGGACGCGATCAAGCTCGGCGATCTGGGTAGGATCTGCGTGGAAGTTGATGAGGGTGTAGTCACCATCGGTGAGGTCGTTGATCTCGTAGGCGAGCTTGCGCTTGCCCCACTCGTCAACGGAGTCGACCTTGCCAGCGCCCTCAGCGATCGTGGTATCGATACGCTTCATAACAGCGAGACGAGTCTCGGGGTCGAGCGACGGGTCAACAAAGAACAGCAGTTCATAAGCCTTCATATTGTCACCTCCTCTGGGCAAATGTGGCTTCAGGTCGTGAAGGTGCGCCTGAAGCAGGAAAAGACTTGGTAATAATATCTTTCAACCTCCTAGGCTGCAAGAATATGCAGCTACAACCTCATGACCTCCACATATGCCCATACTCGCACGGTGTTTCATGCGCATTCCAACCAAATGCCGACCAAATGCTTGACGGATTTGTGGACAAGATACGGTGCCGCGGGGACAAGCTGAGCCAAGCCGCAGGTCAACGGGCACAAGGCTGTGGTCGCAAAATGCATACCAGTGGCCCACAGCACCAATCAAAGATTTTTAAATTCATTGCCAAGTCGCTTATGAATACCCTTTTTGAACAATTGAGTTGATCAACCACGCTGGTCGGAAGCCGTTTTTTGGCACCTCAAACCCCACTGCAACGCCAAGTGCGGCCAAGCGTTTTAAAAAATGCTAAGTTTTCGGCTTGCACCTTGCGATTCCTCGTGTATACTAACTTTCGCATTTAACGGAGAGTTGTCCGAGTGGCCGAAGGAGCACGATTGGAAATCGTGTAGGCGTCAAAAGCGTCTCCAGGGTTCAAATCCCTGACTCTCCGCCAGTTAATTCCAAAGCAGGCCTTTGAGCCTGCTTTGTTTTTACCCCACGCGGAGGGGTGGCAGAGTGGTTGAATGCGGCGGTCTCGAAAACCGTTTGGCCTGTATAAGGTCACGAGGGTTCGAATCCCTCCTCCTCCGCCATTTTGGTTGAGAAAGCTCCCAAGAATGGGAGCTTTTTTGTTATCGAAATACGTCTCGATCCCACGCTTCCCCAAACATGTACGTCAGCCTCAAAAAACGACATTTTTCGACATCTTTGGAGGCTGACGTACACGTTTGGATTGAGCTCACGGGAGCGGCGCTATTCGGAAGGTGCCTCCTCGTCTCGTATGCTTTTCCAGTTGCGGATAAGTGCCTTGCGTAGTTCGTTTTGTTTTCTCTGGTACCCGGTGTCGGTACAGCGAGGCATGCCGAGTGCTTCGCGAATGTTGTTCATGGCGCGGTGAAAGGCGAGCTGGCTGCCGAACTGAGCCGAAGTGAGCGTAACGATTCGATATCCCATTTGGGAGAGAACGGCCTCTCGCTCCGCATCTGCTCCCTTGCGCTCGAGCTCATCGTGAAAACCGCCCTTATATTCGATACCGAGCGCCCTGCGCTTGTAGGTCACGAGCGCATCGATTTTGAGCGTTCGAGCTTTGGCGCAATGCCAGAGACGTTGAGGGATCTCGAGCGGTTTGTTGAGTTCGACACCTCGGATGCCAACGCCGCCTTCGCCTGTTGGGAGCGAGAGGGCGATTGCCGAAGCGGTCTCCATAGGCGAGGCCGAGCGATCGTAGATGTGCCTGAGCGCGAGCCGTGCACGTGTGGCACCGGGTTTGCCGGGGTGCCGATCGAGCAGTTCGGTTATTTCATCCTTGGAGGTGGTGGCTGGTTGCTCGGTATAAGGGTCGGCGGGATTGAGCCTCATGCGATAATCGCCGCAAACTTCATAGCCATATTCGAGATATTCGATCCTATCCATCCACTCGGCAGCGAGCACGAAGGCGAAGGCTTCGTCGGTGATGAAGATTCCGGGCGTCAACTCGTTAATATGCTCGTAGGGAAGATTTTGTCCAAGAATGTGGCAAACGACGCCTTTGGTACGAATTCGCTCAAATTCGAATACAACCGCGATATCGATAGTCTTAAGCATATCGGACGGAATGCCGCAGTCGGTAAGGGCCTGTCGTATGCGCGCAACACGTTGCTGGGTGGAGATGCCTTGTGCGCCTATCTGGTAGTCGTGCCGCGCAAGAGACTGAACCAAATTCTGGGGTGCATGATGGACAAGCCATGCGGTTTTATGCGAAATGAGAACAGGGGTATCCATTGAGGGCCTCTCGCTCTGAGCCGGTATCCAACTCTTATGTCCGTTGAAGTGGGGAAATATACCGGATGTGAGTAAATCAACTCACTCATGCTGTGAGCTCAATCCAAACATGTACGTCAGCCTCCAAAGATGTCGGAAAATGTCGTTTTTGGAGGCTGGCGTACATGTTTTGGACCCTTGGCATTCCAGTAACGCCACGCCCCCACCCAGTCCCGACCGTTTGCCGAGCAATAGGGTCGCAATCGGCGCCGAACATGTACTATGTACGGGCATTGTCCAAATCCGTAATCCAAAGGACCCCATCTTGCCCGTCGTCGCCGCTATGACCATTACCTCACATGCATCGGATGCCATGGTCGCCATTCCGTTTTGGCTCGAGATGTTCGCTGTTGTCGCTGCATCGATCTCGGGTGTACTGGTTGCGCGCGAGCACAAGCTCGACCTGGTGGGCGCGGTCGCGCTCGCGGTGGTCTGCGGTCTGGGCGGCGGTCTTTTGCGCGATATGACGCTGCAGGTGGGCAACGTCTACATCCTCAACCAGCCGATGGCACTGCCGCTTTCCATCGCCACGGCAGCCATCATCTACATTTTCCCGGCAATCGTCGACAAACCCGAAAAACTCATTCCCCTGCTCGACATCATCTCGGTCGGCATCTATGCCGCCACCGGAGCGGACAAGGCGCTGGTCTACGGCTTTGCACCGGCGGTGTGCATCATGATGGGCTTTTTTACCGCGGTGGGCGGCGGCATGTTGCGCGACGGCTTTATGGGCGTGGTTCCGGGCATTTTCCAACGTACTAACTTTTATGCCATCGCTGCCATCGCCGGATCGACAAGCTACGTGTGTCTCGTTATGAGCGGCATCATGAGCAATGTCGCCGCGCTGATCGTATGCGTTGTCGTGACCATGGGTCTGCGCTGGCTCTCGCTGCGCTTTGACATCAAAAGCCCCACCGAAGAAGACATCGCGCGCTTTTTGCATCGCAAAAAGTAGGTAGCGCGGGCTCATCCTTCGAAATGCAACCGAGAGGTTCTTTTAGAGCGCCCGCACGTTGGGTACCCTGTTAGGTATATGCCGAACACCTAACAAAAGGATCAACCATGGCTTTCAATCAAACCGCGGCGGCGCCGTCACACAAGATGCGTCGCTGCCTGCTTATGGCATTCACGCTCATCGCGCTCGCGCTCATCGCTCTTCCCACGGCGTCATTTGCCGGCACGGACACGGCAGGCAACGTACTTGCAACCGACAACGACTCTAATCCTGTCTCTTATACACATCTCCGAGCCCACGAGACGGAGCTACA
>URZB01000006.1 GCA_900552295.1 uncultured Collinsella sp. | reverse complement strand
GCGCACGGGCGCTTTTTGGTGCCGCGGCTACCCGCGAGTGCCGGCAGGGCACTTGGTAGTCGAGCGATCCCGCAGGCGAAGCCGAGGACCAGCGAAACACCAAGCGCCCTGCCGGCACTCGCGGGTAGCCGCGGCACCAAAAAGCGCCCGTGCGCTCGATGGATTCGGATGCCCGACAGAGGCTCCTTATGGCTGCTTCCTTCCGGACCTGACCAGATTCGGAACATGTCGTCATCCGAACCCATCGAACGCGCTAGGCGCTCGATATATCTTACCCGCTCCCGCCCGATGGGGCAAGGTAGCTAATTTGGGACGGGGCTTTTTTGACTACTCGGGCAATCAGATCGGCAAGTAGCCAAAATAGCCCCGTTCCAAAAAGACTGGTCTGACGCTGCGCCACGAAAAGGGCCCATCTACTACGTTTTGGTCGCAGGGGTCAACCATAGCGTGCTTTTTCGAATAGCGGCAAGCTCTCTACCTGCGGTTTTATTTTTGCAAATCCCGGAATGGTCGAGGGTGGCCGGTTTAACGTAGTAGATGGCCGCCTTTCGTGGCAGGCGGTCCGGCTCGAGACCCAAGGCAGCCAACCTCGAATGGCCATTCTCGAAGTTGCGGTGGAATACGGACTGAATTGGCCCCTTAAAGGCAAAAACACTCCGTATTTCACCGCAACTTATCGAGGGGATGGGTTTTAGATACGGCCAAGGTCGTAGGATCGGGCGGCGGCTTCACCGGCGCAGATGAGGTTGGTTGTGGCTTCCTGGGGGTCGAGCGCCTGGTCGAGGGGCATGGGCTTGCGGCAGATCGGAAGCACCAAGTCAATACCCTGCCCATACACCGCATCCAGGCTATCGGCACGACCGCCCACGACGGCGACCACTGGCTTGCCATAGCGCTTAGCACGGCGGGCCACACCCACCGGCGCCTTGCCGGCAGCGGATTGCTCGTCCATATTGCCCTCGCCCGTTATGACCAGGTCGACATCGCTCACGCGCTCGTCGAACCCAATGAGGTCGAGCACCGTCTCAACGCCCGAACGCAACTCCGCCCCGAGCGCCAGCAGCGCGGCACCCAGGCCGCCTGCGGCACCGGCACCGGGCACGCCGAGCACCGAGCCAAACGTCCGCGCACCCTCGGGCATGCGCAGTAGCCCCTGAGCCCGTGCCTCGACAACCGCCGTATCGAGCAGGCGACCATAGCCGACCATCCAGCTGTCGTACCTGCGCAGCGCCTCGGCATCATCCGTCGGCAGACCCTTCTGCCCGCCAAACACCGCCAGTGCGCCTCGACGCCCCACGAGCGGATTCTCGACATCGGAAAGCACCACGACACGCGCGCCATTCAGTACCTGAAGCGCTGGTGCCAAATCGATACCCGCCACGTGTTCAAGGCCCGCGAGACCGGGGGCGATATTGCAGCCACACTCATCAACAAGGTGGGCACCCAGCGCCTGCAGCATGCCGGCGCCGCCGTCGTTGGTGGCACTGCCGCCCAAGCCAATATAGATAGTCTTTGCCCCGGCACGGACCGCACGGAGCATCAGCTCACCCACACCATAGGTTGTGGCCTCCAACGCCGTCGATTCCGTGCAGGGTGAATACCCAATACCCGCCGCCTCGGCCATCTCAATTACAGCCGAGTCGTGCTCGTCGTCCACCAGCATCCGGGCAGACACGCGATCGCCCAAGGGGCCTGCAACCTCACAGGTCGAGAGCTCACCACCGCGCGCGGCGATGGCATCGAGCGTTCCCTCGCCACCATCTGCCAGCGGCAAAGCGCCCAGCTCGGCATCGGGCCACACACGGCGCACGCCTTCGACAACCGCCGCCTCCGCCTGTGCACTCGACACGCTGCCCTTAAAGGAATCAATGGCCAACAGCACACGGCGGGGCCGGCGACACGCGGCACCAAAATCGACCGCCTCAACGGCAATATCTTCGGCACGCGCGTGCGCCTCGGCATGAGCGGCATGCGCCTCAAGATCGGCCCCACAACCGCAGCCAGCACCATCGGCGCCACGCAGCCCACTAAAATAGCTACTCAACACCTCGCGACACTCGCCTGCCAGCACGCCGGCATTTACGTTAAACCGATGATTCAGGCGCGAATCGGCATTCAGATCATACAGCGAACCCAGCGCGCCCGCCTTGGCATCAGCCGCGCCATACACGCAGCGCCCCACGCGCGCGTTAACCATAAGCCCCGCGCACATGCAGCAGGGCTCGAGCGTCACGTAGACCGTGCAATCGGAAAGGCGCCAGCGTCCAAGCGCCTGAGCGGCGGTGCACAGGGCCGAAAACTCGGCATGAGCCGAAGGGTCCTGGTCGAGCTCGCGGCGATTATGCGCCCGCGCGACGATCTCACCCGCGCGCACTACCACGGCACCAATCGGTACCTCGCCCACTGCCGCGGCGGCGCGCGCCTCGGCCAGCGCCTCGCGCATGAACTTCTCGTCGATTTCGGTGATCGTCATCGTTCGCCTTCCCTGTTGCAAATTCAAAACGATGCTATCATTACGACTCACGGAGAGATGGCAGAGCGGTTGAATGCGGCGGTCTTGAAAACCGTTGAGCGCGAGAGCGTTCCGGGGGTTCGAATCCCCCTCTCTCCGCCACTTCTAGTGATGTACCGGCGTCATGGTTCGCTCGAACAGCGCATCGACCACGTCGGCCATCTCGGGTCGACGCTCAAGATCGTGACCCGATTCCCACCAATTTGTGAACAGCCGAATAATGCCACCGGCGATAAACTCCGATGTCGTCTCGAGCGAAACGGGCGCCAGAGCATCTTCGGCAAGCGAGCTCATCACACGCTCGGGGACAGAACGCGCGATGCGGTCGCAAATCATGCCGGTCAGCATGCCCGACATGCTGCTCGCCAAAATATTATCCATGAGCTGCTCATGCGCCAGAATCATATTCATGGCATCGTCAAAGACCTCATGGCGAAGCGCCTGCACGTCCCCAAGCGACTCCGAGTCCGCCGCATCGGTCCGGTTTTGCGGCAAGCCCGTCATAAGCTCATCGATATAGAAGGCAAAGTAATCGTTTTTATCGCGAAAATGCTTATAGAACGTCGTGCGGCGAATCAGGGCCCGGTCGCAAAGCATGGCAACCGTCAAATCCTCAAACCGATGCTCTTCCAAGAGCTCGGTAAAAGCATCGAACAGGGCACGATAGGTTTTCTTGATGCGAAGGTCCATCCATATCGCCATCCTCAAGGTGTAGACAGCATTCCTTAATTTGTCGCATATCTTACACCTGTACCGCCCGTTCCATATTGGCGCCCCCTCCTTGGCGGAAACATAACGCTTACCGGAAAGTTCGGTATCGCCAAAGGTTGCGGGTATACTAGTAGCGTTACACCAACGGCAGCCAGCGCAAAACGCCGCTGCCATTCGAAACGGAGACATCATGCTTCCCGTCATCATCGGTATCGTTGTTGTCGTTGTGATCGCCAGCGCCATCGCCGGCATCTACAATAACATGGTCACCAAGCGCAATCGCATCGATAACGCCTGGCAGAACATCGACACGCAGCTGCAGCGCCGCAACGACCTGATCCCTAACCTGGTCGAGACCGTCAAGGGCTACGCCAAGCACGAGCAGAACACGCTCGCCGCCGTAGTCAACGCGCGCAACGCCGCCGTGAGCGCCACCACCCCCGAGGCCAAGATGGAAGCCGACAACGTGCTGACCGGTGCGCTGCGCCAGCTCTTTGCCGTGGCCGAGGCCTACCCCGACCTTAAGGCGAACACCAACTTTACGCAGCTCCAGGCATCGCTCGAAGACACCGAGAACAAGGTGAGCTACGCGCGCCAGAGCTACAACGACTGCGTGCTCAGCTACAACAACGCCATCCAGACCTTCCCAGCCGTTATCTTTGCCGGCATCTTCCAGTTTAAGGAGCGCCAGGGCTTCGAGGCCGCCGAGGCCGCCCGCCAGGCACCGACCGTCAAGTTCTAACAATCACGGCCGAGTCTTAAGCCAGTTCATCAACCCTTTGGGGCCCAAGGCACAAACCTTGGGCCCTTTTCTTATCCACGCACAACGCGCCCACGCACAACGCGCGGCCAATAGGCCGCGCACCATCTTTGATTCAGCCAAGTAATTCCCCGTCGCGACAGCGCCGAGCCGCAGGGCAGAGAGCAAGCTCCCTACCAGCGCACTCCGCAGGACGCAAGAAGCCCTCGCCGCACGAAGTGCGCAGCGAGGGCTTCTTGCATGTCCGAGGACGCGCTGGTAGGGAGCTTGCTCTCTGCCCGGACGTGCTCGCCAAGAGCTGTAAGGCAGGTTACGCGACGGTGTAAACCCAGTTGTGCTTGTCCTCGACAGCACCGGACTGGATACCGGTCAGGGTCTCGCGAAGCTTCTTCATCACGGGGCCGATCTCGGTGCAGCCAGCCGGGAAGGTCACGGTCTCATCGGCACCGTAGACCTTGTTGTCGATCTCGCCCACCGGGGAGATGACAGCAGCGGTGCCGCACAGGCCGCATTCCACAAAGGTGCCGGCCTTGACCTCGGCCCACTCGACGGGACGCTGGTCGACGGTCATGCCCAAATCCTCGGCAACCTGAACGAGCGAGCGACGGGTGATGGAGGGCAGGATGGAGTCGGTGTGCGACTGAGGAACGACGAGGGTGCCGTTCTCCTTCACGAACAGAACGTTCGCGCCACCGGTCTCCTCGACATAGGTGCGGGACTCGGAGTCGAGATACAGGTTCTCGGCATAACCCTCGCGATGGGCCTCCATCGTGGGCTTGAGGGACATGGCGTAGTTCAGGCCGGCCTTGATATTGCCGGTGCCGTGCGGTGCGGCGCGGTCGTACTCGGAAACGCGCAGCTTGACGGGCTTGAGGCCGCCCTTAAAGTACGGACCGACCGGGGTCACGAGAATGCGGAACGTGTACTCAGGAGCGGGAGCCACGCCGATCACGTCACCGGAGCCGATCATAAACGGACGCACGTACAGGGTCGCACCAGAACCGAAGGGCGGAACCCAAGCGGCGTTGGCAGAAACGACCTGCTTGACGGCCTCAACAAACTTATCCTTGGGGAACGGGGGCATCTCGAGGCGCTGGGCAGAGTTATACATGCGCTCGGCGTTCATGTCGGGACGGAAGCAGACGATGCTGCCGTCCTCGGCGGTGTAGGCCTTCAGGCCCTCAAAGACCTCCTGGCAGTAATGGAAGATGCCACCGCACTCGGAGACATGCAGGGTGTGGTCGGTGGTCAGGCCGCCCTCGTCCCACTCGCCGTCCTTCCAATGAGCCTCGTAGCTGTAATCGGTCTTCATGTAGCCAAAGCCGAGGCTACCCCAATCGATATCCTTCTTCTCGACAGTCATATGTCGCTCCTTACATACACAGTTGCATACTCGCGAACTCGCACGCAAGGACCGAGGCCGACCGCGTCGCAACGTCGCACGCCCGGAGCGTAGAGCCGGACGGGACACGCGAACGGCATCAAAGCCGATGGCACGTCGATTCGCATGCACGAGATTGTACTCCGCACGCGCGTCGGATAAAACGTTTTTCTTTAACTAACTAAAGTATTTTCATTTGACCGAAACTAAAGAGGCCCGCCACCGTAAACGGTGACGGGCCTCAACGACACGATTTGTGCGCCGGCTCGAGCTATGCGTTCTATTTGCCCAGCCTAGCCTTAACCAAGCCGACCACGGTCGGAATGATCGACACGGCGACGATACCGATAATCAGCAGCTCAAAGTGCTCCTGCACAAAGGGAATGCCGCCAAAGAAGTAGCCCAGCAGCGTAAAGACCGTCGACCAGGTAATGCCGCCCAGCACGTTAAAGACAACGAAGTTGCGCCAGTGCATGCCGCCCATGCCGGCGATAAAGGGCACAAAGGTGCGGATAAACGGAAAGAAGCGGCCCAGGAAGATGGCCAGGTGGCCCCACTTATCCAAGAAGTCCTCGGACTTTTTGATGCGCTCGGGCGTCATGGCCTTTACCTTGCCCGAGGCGATGATCTTGCGGCCAAAGAAGTGGCCGATCATAAAGTTGCACTGATCGCCCAGGATAGCTGCGGCCCATGCGGTGGCCAGAAGCGCCACGATGTTAAAGCCGCCGTTGTGGGCAAAGAAGCCCGAGGCAAACAGCAGCGAATCGCCGGGAAGGAATGGGAAGAACACCACGCCCGTCTCGATAAAGATGATCAGGAACACGCAGCCGTAGGCCATAAGCGGGCCGGCGGCGATCCAGCTGGCGATCGCGGTGCGCGGATCCTTAAGCAGCTCGGCGATAAAATTGATGAAACCCATGAAGTAAAACCTCTCAGTTGTGGGCGCGGATACGTCCAAGTTGACCAGTATACGGTTGCGGTGCCCCCTCGTGCGCAACCCCACAAAAGCATGACTCCATTACCAGCAAGTTTGCATAACTGACACCTGTCGTGCAAAGCCGCCAAGATTGTCCTTCCTAATCCCTAGCGAATCGCTATACTTTATTGAATCGCATTGCCATGGCGCTAAGGGAGGGCGGTCGGTGAGCTTTATCAATACCATTCGCGAGGACATCAAGACCGTCCAAGCGCAGGATCCCGCCGCGCAAAACGGTCTAGTCATCTTCCTTTCCTATCCTGGCCTGCACGCCAAGTGGAACCACGTGCCAGAGCACTGGCTCTGGGAGCATGGCCATCGCTCGCTCGCCCGTGTGCTCTCGCAAATCACCCGCCACATTACCGGCGTCGAGATTCATCCCGCTGCACAGATCGGCAAGCATTTCTTTATCGACCACGCCATGGGCGTCGTCATCGGCGAAACCACCATTGTGGGCGACAACTGCGTGCTCTACCAGGGCGTCACGCTTGGCGGCACCGGCAACGAGACCGGCAAGCGCCACCCCACCCTGGGCAACAACGTCACCGTGGGCACAGGCGCTAAAGTGCTCGGCAACATTCGCATCGGCAACAACGTCAAAATCGGCGGCAATTCGGTCGTCGTCAAGGACGTACCCGACAACTGCACCGTCGTGGGCGTGCCGGGACGCATCATCAAGCGCAACGGCTGCCGCGTGTTCGAGGAGAGCTTCGATGCCAAGCAGCATCGCGAGTACATGCCCGACGCCGCCGCCGAGCAGTCCGCGCTCAACCGTCAGGGCATCACCGAGAACGCCCGCCGCGTCAAGGAACTCGAGCGAGAGGTGGCCGAGCTCAAAACCCTCGTCGCCAAGCTCGTGGACGAACGCTAGAGCCGGACGGCCACCGACAACATTGACGCCAACGCAAAGGCGCGCCAGAGGATTCACCCCCGGCGCGCCTTATTTGCGATGTGACAAAGGGACTGTCCCTTTGTCACATTATGCGAACTGACTCAGATAGAGGTCGGCGTAGGCACCCTCGGCAGCCAGCAGCTCCTTATGCGTACCCTGCTCGATAATGTTGCCGTGATCCATGACCAAGATCAGGTCGGCATCTACGATCGTCGACAGACGGTGCGCGATCACAAAGCTCGTACGCCCACGCATGAGCGCGTCCATGGCGCGGCCGATGGCGAGCTCGGTGCGCGTGTCCACACTCGACGTCGCCTCGTCCAGGATGAGAATCGCCGGGTTGTTGAGCAGCACGCGCGCAATGGTCAGCAGCTGGCGCTGACCCTGGCTAATGCTCTCGGCATCGTTGGCCACGCGCGTGTCATAGCCCTGCGGCATGGTGCGCACAAAGAAGTCGACCTGCGCGGCGCGTGCGGCCGCCACGATCTCCTCGCGCGTCGCCTCGGGGCAGCCATAGGCGATATTCTCGGCAATCGTTCCGTCGAACAGCCAGGCATCCTGCAACACCATGCCAAACTGCTGGCGCAGCTCGCCACGATCCATGCGGCTCGTGTCCACGCCGTCGAGCGTAATGCGCCCGCCGTCAATCTCGTAGAAGCGCATGAGCAGGTTGATGAGCGTGGTTTTGCCCGCGCCCGTGGTTCCCACCACGGCGATCTTCTGGCCCGGCTCGGCGGTAAACGACACGTCGCGCATGAGCGGCTTGTCGGGCGCGTAGCCAAAGCGTACATGCTCAAAAGCGACACGGCCCTCAACGCGACCCGGCAGCCTGGCGGCCTCGCCCGGCTGCGGATCCGCCTCCATCTCGGGTTCATCGAGCAGGTCGAACACGCGCTCCGCACTCGCCAGCGCGCTCTGCAGCGAGTTGAAGGTAAACGACAGCTGCGTCATGGGCTCAGATGCCTCGTAGATAAACTGGAAGAACGCCTGGAACACGCCGACGGTCATGTGGCCGGCAACCAGCATACTGCAGCCCACAATCGCAATCACGATCTGTGCCAGGCGGCCGATAAAGCGCACCGCGGGGCCGACGGCGTTAATCATGAAGTCGGCCTTGGCACTCACGCGTGCCAGCTCGCCCGAGGCCTGGTGTACCTCGGCAGAACTTTGGCGCTCGCGGTTAAACGCGCGAATCACCAGACGGCCCGAGTAGCCTTCCTCAACCGCGCTCGTAATCCTTGACACCCACTCCTGGCGCTCACCGGTTACGTCATGCGTGCGGCGCGAGACCACCTTGGTCACCAACAGCGACAACGCCGTAAAGAACAAAAAGACGAGCGTGAGCGGCACGCTAAACACGAACATCACGCTCACAGCGCCCACCACGGTACCGATCGACACCAGAAGCTGCAGCAAGCCGCGCTGCATGCTCTCGGACATCTTGTCCAAGTCGTTGGTCGCACGGCTGACGACCTCACCGGGACGATGCGCGTCAAAGAAGGCAAGCGGCAGACGGTTGAGCTTTTGTGCGATGCGGTTGCGTAGGAGCAGGTTGAGGCGTTCGGCCACGCTCGACATCAAAAAGCTCTGGAGTGCGTAGAACGAGGCAGCGGCCGTCCAGATCATAAAGTAGATGAAGATGGTCCTGCCGCAGTTCTCCCAGGTGATGTTGAAGGTGGTGTCGTTGGCAAACGCCACCTGAATGTGGCCCCACAGCTCATCGATCACGCGGGCGCTGTATGCCGGCGCGGCGGTGTTAAAGATGGCATAGAACACAATGCTCGCGAACACGATATAGAAGCGCCAGTGGTCGCCGGCAGCCTCGCTCCACAGGCGGCGCACCGTCGCCCAGGTGTCGCGGGGTGTCTCGTCCTCATCCTCGTCGTCAACGTCGCGCATGCGCTCCGCCTCGGCGCGGGCGCGCTCGTCCTCGGCGCGCTCATTTTCCTCATAGAGTGCCTGGCGACGAGCCTCGCGCTCCGCCGCCTTGGCGGCTTCGTCCAGGTCGGGCGTGGCGCCCGTCTCCTCAACTGTCTCTGCATCCGCGGCGCCATCGGCGATGCCCTGCTTCTTGAGCTCCTCGGTCATGCTACTCACCTCCCTTCATCTGCGATTCCGCGATAGCACGGTACACCTCGCAGGTTTCCATGAGCTCGTCGTGCGTGCCTAGGCCCACGACCTCGCCATCCCTGAGCACCACGATCTGGTCGGCATGCAGAATGGTCGAGATACGCTGCGCGATGATGAGCACCGCAGCGTCACGCGTCTCGTCTTGCAACGCATGGCGCAGGGCGGCATCGGTCTTAAAGTCCAGGGCCGAGAAACTGTCATCGAAGATATATAGATCGGCATGCTTCATGAGCGCACGGGCGATGGCCAGGCGCTGGCGCTGGCCGCCCGAAAAGTTCGTGCCGCCCTGCGCCACCGGGGTATCGAGCCCCTGCGGCTGATCGAGCACAAAGGTGCTCTGGGCAACCCGGAGCGCATGAAGCATGTCGGCCTCAGTCGCGTCTTCGTTGCCAAAGCGCAGATTGCTTGCTACGGTGCCCGAGAACAGCCATGCCTTTTGCGGCACATAGGCAATGCGCCCGCGAATCTCGTCTTGCGAAAGGTCGTGCAGATCAACGCCGTCCAGGCGAATGGCGCCCTTGGTGGCATCGTGGAAGCGCAGCAGGAGCTTGGCCACCGTCGATTTGCCCGAGCCCGTCGAGCCGACGATCGCGGTCGTCTGACCACGGCGACAGGTAAAGCTCAGATTGCACAGCGTGTCCTCGTCGGCGTCGTCAAAACGAAACGACATATGATCGAACACGGCGACCGCGTCGGCTCCGTCTGCGGACTCAGGCGCCCCGTCGCCCAGCGTAGCCTTGCCGTCCACGATGCTCGGCTCGATTTCGAGCACCTGCTGCGCACGGTTGAGGCACGCCGCGGCGCGCGGAAGCGTCAGAATCACCATCTGCGCCATCATCACAAAGAAAAGAATCAGGATCGCGTATTCCAACACGGCCGAAATGCTGCCGATTTGCATGGCGTGGACGCCCACGCGGTTGCCGCCCACCCACAGCACCGCCACCTCGGCGATGTTCATCAAAAAGAAGCTGGAGCTGTCGAGGCCCACAAACAGGTGGTTGACCTTGATGGCGTTGGCCGCGTAATCGCTAAACACCTCGTCCAGGCGCTGCTCCTCGTGGCGCTCCTTGTTAAATGCGCGGATGACGCGCACGCCCACGATGTTCTCGCGCAGCACCACGTTCATGCGGTCGATAAAGCTCTGCAGGCGCATAAAAATCGGCGCGGCGTTAGCCACCGTAAAGACCGCCGCCACCAGCACGATCGCAACCACCACGCCCAGCAGCGTGCCCATGGCGGGATCGATGAACCAAGCAAAAATGATGCCTGCCACGGCCAAGAATGGCACCGGCAACACCAGCTGAATCGTCTGAAGGACAGCTTGCTGAATCACGTTGATGTCGTTGAGCGAGCGTGTGATCATCGAACCCGTGCCAAAGCGCTCAAAGTCGCTGGCGGACAGCTCGAGCGACTTGTCGTACACAGCATTGCGGATATCGCAGGCCACGTTGGCGGCCAGGCGCGCCGAAAGATAGCAGCCCAGCACCGTGCCGCCGCTGGCCATGCCGGTCGCGATAAGCATGTACAGGCCGTTACGTAAAATATAGTCGACATCGCCCGTGGTAATACCGGTGTTGACCATGTTCGCCAGCATCGTGGGAACCAACAGCGTACCGACGTTATCTATCAGCACCGCAAACAGCGTCACCGCAATCAGACCGCGGTACGGCCTCATAAACCTCATTAAGAGTCGCATGTGTCCCCCTCGCCCTTATCGTCAGCCTCGTTCTCGGCGGCCACTTGCCGTTTAAATGCCTCGCACTCTTCGTTCAGAACATGGGAGAATTTACCGACCAGGCGCATGATCTCGCGCTGTTCCCACGGCTCGAGCGCTTCGAATGCCTGTTGCTCGGCTTTTTGCGCCGGTAACGCGTAGCGCTTGGCAAACCGCACGCCTTCTTCGGTCAATCGCACAACCTTGTTCTTACGACTGCCCTCGGCAAACTCCAACGTCGCAAGCCCTCGCGCCCTAAGCGTCTTGATCGCCGAATTGATGGTCTGTTTGCTGTAGAACCATTCACTCGTCAGCCGACTCACGGCAACGCTTCCGCCCGCTGCACTCGTGTCGACGAGCATCCAGTAGGCGCAGTCCGAAAGACCGCAGGTACGCGCGAACTCCGAATAGATACGGTCAAGCCCGTTAAGCATCCGGTCGAAATCGACCAGGCTAACTGCACTATTCATCTCTCCCACCATTCGATAGTCCGAGTTTTGACCAATTTATATCTCTACATTAGTCCGAGTTTTGACTATCGTCAATACGCTCGTTGTTTATGGTCGGCTCTACATAAGCATATCGACAAAAAAGACCGCCGGCGCGGGGGCGGCGCCGGCGGTTGCGAGAGAATATCAGTTGTTGGCCGTTAGGCAGCAACGGCCTCGTAGACCGTGGCGCCCGAGAAGCTATCGTGCAGGCTCTTGCCGCAGATCCACGGCAGCTCGACGACCTCGCAGACCGTGTTGACCAGCTCGGAGCAGTCAGTAAAGTGGCCCTTATCGTTGAGGGCCTCGCAATCCTGAACACGCCAATAGCCATCGGTGTGCGTGATGTAGTACTCGTGATCATTGATCGACACGAAAGCGCGCGTCTTGGAACGCAGCAGCTTCAGAAATCCTTCGAAGTCGGTCTCGACGACATCTCCAGCCTGGAACATGATGTTACCTCCTGGCCCGGCGCCACCATGGCGCGTTGATAAACGTTGGTGCTCCTTTAGTAAAACCTTTATCAGAGCTTATGCGCGCATCATTTAGGCAAGTGGTAAAAAACCGCAGGGTAGACGGGATAAAACGTTTAACCATCCCACCGGTTTGTCACATTCTGGCTGAAGTTTTATGCAAACCAACTTTTCCACTTGGTAGCTTGCGTTGTTTGGGGCCGACTACGCGATTACGGTTTTGGTTCGGCGGGTAAGAACGAGGCATCGAAACCAACGTCAGGAGGACCCATGGAGACCATCGAAGCACTCATCCACCGCCGCAGCTGCCGCAAATACAGCGATCGCCCTGTCGAGGCCGAGAAGCTCGCACGCATTATCGAAGCCGGCCAGTACGCGCCGAGCGGCATGGGACGCCAGCCGGTCACGTTCGTCGCCGTCACCGACCCCGCAACCGTCGAGCGCCTCTCGCAGCTCAACGCCCAAGTTATGGGCAGCGATGGCGATCCCTTCTACGGGGCCAAGACTGTTGTGGTAGTGCTCGTCGACCGCAGCGTGCCCACGCACCTGGAAGACGGCTCGCTCGCCATGGGCAACCTGCTCAACGCAGCCTATGCGCTGGGCGTCGATTCGTGTTGGATCCACCGCGCGCACGAGGTCTTTGACTCACCCGAGGGACTGGAACTGCTGGCCAAGTGGGGTCTGCCCGCCGACGGAAGCTTGCGCGGTGTGGGCAACTGCATTCTGGGCTACGCCGAGGACGTGCTTCCCGAGGCAAAGCCGCGCCGCGACAACGTCGTTTACGTCAGGTGATTAGTTCCGCCGTTCTAACGAACGGCGAACCCGTTGACGCTGCGCGAGCCGCATTCACGCCAATCTGACGTTCAATTTCGAGGGCGCGACCAGAAGGTCAGCGCCCTCTCATTTCACGTCACCTTGGCGCAAATGCGGCTCGCTCGCTGTTGGTGACTGACATCGAGTGAGCCACTGTCTTGGGCAGCTTAAAGGCCCCGTCCCATATTTGCTGCCCCACTCGCAACTTATCTTGCCGATGGAGTTGTCGTCGTTTCGTTCGTGTGAGTCGTTTTGGCGCCGTCGCCTTGTTCGTCCTCGTTCTTTTGCGCATCGGCAATGGTGGCAGCAGCTGCGACCATGCCACGCTGGGGCGCCACACCCGTCTGGTCTCGTGCGCCTTCAACAAGCTCCGTGCCAACATGCGCGAGCTCGGGCGATTTGAACATCGTGCCCAGGCTCGCGCCGCCGCCGGCATAGCCAAGCGCTGCGAGCGCGATGACGACTATCGCAGCAACGACCACGATCGGCACGTAACGATGCCAGCCTGCAGGATTGAGGCCGCTACGGCGGGCAGCACCGCGGCTAATGTAGCCAAGCGTTCCATCGTGCTTGAGCTTTGAGCCCACCACGCGCCTTCGTCCCCACAACGAGGACTCGGCCTGCATGGCCAAGCGAGCGCTTGCCGAAGGATAGCCATATTTTGTGCGCTTGAACGAGCCGTCGAACCCCGAGGCGCTTTTGCCCCACGTCCGCGAAGTCGTACGTCGGCTGACCGGCGCCGCACTTCGCTTTGTTCGGTTCGGTTTTGAAGTCTCCGCCATACTCCCCCGCACGCCGTAACACAATCGAAACAATGCTTCTTTGGACTGTAGCACATGCGACGCACGCGGTCACGGCGCCTCGCTCAGCGGTCGTTGTCCTTCAGCAGGCGCCATAAAGTCGTGCGGCTTATACCGAGCACCTCTGCCGCACGTGTCCTGTTGCCGTGAAGGTGCTGCAGGACCAACCGCGCGATATCGCGCTCGGTATCGGCCAGTGGACGCAAGATATACAGATCGCTATCGAGCGTCGGGGCACCAAAGGTCGCGGTCTTGATAACGTCCTCCTGGGCGAGCACCTCTTTCGCCACGGCACGCTCCACCGTTCCCGCCCCCACTAATATATAGAGTCGTTCAGAGACTTCGCGCAGCTGCAAGTAGTTGCGGGGCCAACGGTACGCATCGAGCGTCTCTACCGCGGCGGCGGACAACATGGGGGCACCCGTCTTAAACATATCTGCCAGATACTTCAGGTAGCACGCAGTCTTTTTCGACGCGCCGCCCTGCTCGGCAATCGCAGGCGCCACGCTCACTGCACATGCCAAGCGCTCGGTCACAAAGGCAGCCTGATCGCTTTCGCCGCCGCCCGGCATATCGTTTGCCGTCAACACCACATGGCAACGAGTTGCGAGCGCCGTGTCGATCATTGCGGACACGAGCTCGCGCAGACGTTGGGGGCCAACAGCATGCCAGCCGCCCATGCAAAGTGTCAGCCCCGTTTGGAATAGCGGCGATTCGGAACTTTTGAGCAGATGGCGCCAGCCGCGATCCGTAAGCTCATCGAGCGCAACGGACACAAAGGGCTGATCGGCATAGGGTCCATCCAGGTACAGGCGTCTTGCAATCTGATCCTGCCCCGCGCCCAGCTCGCCCTCGAGCATAAGGGGCACCCCACGCGCATAGCTCTCCCGTACGGGGGCAGCGACCGCCGCCGCGTCTTCGACGATGCCGTACGTGCTCGACGCGTAGCGAGCCTCAACTTCGTCGGCATTGAGCCACTCGATGCCCGCATGCGTCGCAGCGGCGCGCACCTCATGCGCCACGACCACCCAAAGCGCTCCGCGCTCCTTGGCCGTCGGGCGCACCGTCAAGCTCAACCGCACGCCCTCGTGGCCCATCACCAGGCGTGCCCCATCGCCCACGCGAGCGAGACGCTCGGAAACAAAAGCAGCGATATCCTGCTCGAGCGCCGCGTCACTCATAGTCGAGATTACAACGCCACCGCGCCCGTCGATTGCCAGCGCCGATGCTCCGGCTGCGGACAATGCCTCAATCAGAATCTGCAGCTTGGCATCGCTGTCCATGGTTCGCCCCGTCTCCAGCCGCGGCCCCATCTGAGACCCGGCATCTCAAGTGTTTCAAAATTGAACGATATTGCTCACCAAACACTATAGGGCAGAAAGCGCCGTCCTGCGAGTATAGGTGTTGCCCCGCATCGCCATCCTGGCGGGGCGATAAGAGCTCTTCGGGACTTATAAACCTGCGGACAAGCCATACCCGCAAGAGCTCCTATCGCTCCACCGTGAGAATGCGCTCACCGGCACGCAGCACGCAAATAAGCTACTTCTCTACCAGATTCCCAGCACGTGCTGCATTCCCAAACTCATGCACGCAATGCCAATCCAGCAGCAAAAGCCCAGCGCGATGGGCTTGCCGCCCTTTTTGATCAGCTCGACGATATCGGTATTAAAACCAATAGCCGCCATGGCCATCACGATAAAGAACTTCGACAGCTCCTTGATGGGCGCCGTAAAGGACGCGGGAAGCTGAAGCACCGTGGTGATCACGCTCGCCAGCACAAAGAACAGCACAAACATGGGAAACGCGCGTTTAATCGAGAACGTGCTTTTGGCGTCGCCGCCGGCCTTGCGCGCCAGATGCATCTGCCAGCAAGCAAGCGCCAACGTGATGGGAATAATGGCCAGCGTCCTGGTGAGCTTGACCACCGTGGCGCTCTCGAGCACATTGGCGCCGGGATGCATGCTGTCCCAAGCGCTCGCCGCGGCCGTTACGGACGAGGTGTCGTTGATGGCGGTGCCGGCAAACAGGCCAAAGCCCTCGTTGGTCAGCCCGAGCATGCCGCCGAGCGTCGGAAACACGAGCGCCGCGATAACGTTAAACAGGAAGATGACCGAAATGGCCTGGGCAATCTCGCGATCGTCGGCATCGATGACGGGTGCAGTCGCGGCGATAGCAGAACCGCCGCAAATCGACGAACCCACACCCACAAGCGTCGCGATCTTACCCGGCACATTCATAACGCGGCAGAGCACAAAGGCGATGACAAGCGAGGTCGAGATTGTCGCCACGATAATGGGCAGCGACTGGGCGCCCTTGGACAGGATCTGGGAGAGGTTCATGCCAAAGCCAAGCAGGATAACCGCGTACTGCAAGACTTTTTTGGACGTATAGGTAACGCCGGCGGCGAGCTGTTCGCGACGATTCTTGGGAAAGACGAGCGCCAGGACCATGCCAAAGAGGATGGCAAATACCGGACCGCCGACCACTTCAATCTGTTTGCCGAGCAACGTCGCGGGGATAGCGATGATCAGGCAGAACAAGACGCCTTTCCAGCGCTCGCGTACGATATTTGCCAGTTGCATATGGGATTCCTTCTTTCTATTTCACGTTTGCGACGGCTTATGATACGGCAACATTGAGCGCAGCCTTGCGCAAACACAGACTAAGATGCCGCAATAGTTCTCGGGCGACAGCCGAATTACCCACCGCGGAGAGCTGATTCGCGGCATAATTAACAACTGATATATGAGTGTGATAGAACGGTTGCGAGGCACTATGGAAGAATCGATGCACGTCGGCGAGCAGGAAACGAGCCTACAGGATCAGTCCTACCACACCATTCGACGCAAAATCGTCTACCTGGACTACAAGCCGGGCGAAAAGCTGGGCGTCAAGCAGCTTTGCGACGACCTGGATATGGGGCGCACCCCTGTGCGCGAGGCGCTGGTGCGTCTGGCGCAAGAGGGCCTGGTGCGCACCGTGCCCCAAAGCGGCACCTATGTCTCGCCCATCAACCTCACTCTTGCCGAGAGCGCCTGCTACATTCGCGAGCACCTGGAAAAGCAGGTGATTGTGGAGTGCTGTGCCCGTGCCACCTCTGCAGGCATCGAGCAGCTCGACCGAGCCATCGCGCTGCAGGAAAAGACCATGGCCGAGGAGGATCGCATCGGCTTCTTTTTAAGCGACAACCTCATGCACCGCATGATCTTTAGCATCGCGTGCCGCAGCACCGTGTGGTCGTGGCTCGAAGAGACCAATGCCGACCTGGAGCGCTTCCGCTGGCTGCGCGCCGCCACGCAGACGCTCGACAATCAGGAGATTGTTAACGAGCACAAGCAAATCCGCCGCGCTATCGCCGGTCGCGATCCCATCGAAGCGAGCTTTTTGGTCAGCAAGCACCTGCACATGATGTTCCGCAACCAAACCGAGGTTCTGGACCAGTTCCCCGAGTACTTCGAGACCAGCAAGCTCCGCTAACCTGCCAAAAAGGGACAGGTTCATTTTGGCAGACTTTATCTGGGCAAATGCAGAAAAGGCCCGGCTCCGTCTTGATGCGGAGCCGGGCT
This sequence comes from uncultured Collinsella sp., assembly GCA_900552295.1. Lineage (GTDB taxonomy): Bacteria > Actinomycetota > Coriobacteriia > Coriobacteriales > Coriobacteriaceae > Collinsella. The sequence continues at coordinate 991 of URZB01000006.1, read as the reverse complement.
TTGGTCGCTAGAACGGCGGAACCAACTACTCTACCGTGACGCTCTTGGCCAGGTTGCGAGGTTGGTCGACGTCGCAGCCGCGCAGGATGGCGACCTCGCGGGCGAGCAGCTGCAGGGGAACGCTCGCCGTAATGGGGCTGAACACGTCGCGGACTGCTGGCACGCGGATGATGCAGTCGGCGATCTTGTTGATCTCCTCGTCGCCCTCGGTGGCAACGACGATGACCTTGGCGCCGCGCGCCTTGCACTCCATAAGGTTCGACACGGTCTTGTCGTAGGTGGCACTCTTGGTGGCCACGGCGATGACAGGGAAGCCCGGGTCGATCAGGGCAATAGGGCCGTGCTTCATCTCACCGGCGGCATATGCCTCGGCGTGCAGGTAGCTGACCTCTTTGAGCTTAAGCGCGCCCTCGTAGGAAATGGCGGCACCCATGCCACGGCCCACGAACAGTGCGGACTGCGCGTCCTTGCACAGCAGGGCAGCTTCATGAACGGCCTCGGTCTGGGTATCCAAAATCCACTGGATCTGCTCGGCCGTATCGGAAAGCTCGCGGAACAGCATGCGCGCCTGCTTGGTGGTCAAGCGGTACTTGACCTGCGCCAGCAGCAGGGCCAAAAGCGTAAGGCTCACGACCTGGCCGATGAAGCTCTTGGTCGAGGCGACCGCGATCTCCTTGTTGGCCTTAGTGTAGATGACGCCGTCGCTCTCACGCGCCACGGGGCTGCCCACCACGTTGGTGATGCCGAAGACCTTGGCGCCCTTGATGCGCGCGTCGCGGATGGCGGCGAGAGTGTCGGCCGTCTCGCCCGACTGGGACACGGCCACGACGAGCGTCGTCGGCGTGATGATGGGGTTGCGATAGCGGAACTCGCTGGCCGCCTCCACCTCGGTGGGGATGCGAGCCCAGCCCTCAATGAGATTCTTGGCAATGAGGCCAGCGTGATAGCTGGTGCCGCAAGCGATCACGTAGACGCGGTCGATGTCGTTGAG
>URZB01000005.1 GCA_900552295.1 uncultured Collinsella sp. | reverse complement strand
CGAGATGTAGCTCCGTCTCGTGGGCTCGGAGATGTGTATAAGAGACAGCTGTACCCGGCACCACGGGGACCACGTCCATGTGGCCCATGAGCATAACGGGCTTGAGGGCAGGGTCGGAACCGCTAAGTGTCACCAATAGCGAATGGTCGATAAGCTCGACCTCGCCCGCCGCGAACACGCGCGGCCACGCCTGCTGCATATAGGCGCGCAGGTCGTCGAACGGCTGCCAGTCCACCGCCTCGGCATCCATGCTCGAGATGGTCGGAAACGACAGCACGCGCCCCAGGCGCTCGCACGCGCCAGTTTCATCCAAATCGGCAAAATCGTCCTCATGCGCAAAGAAGCGCCAAACCTCGGCCATGACATCCTTTCGATTGTGACGACAAAGGCCGCCCCACGGGAGCGGCCCTGCAACGCAAGAGTTTGCGGTCGGTTATTTGTCCTCGAGATAACGCGAGAGGAACTCGCGGGTGCGCTGGTGCTTGGGGTTGCCGAAGAGCTCGGCCGGCGCGGCGTCCTCGAGCACCACGCCCTTGTCCATAAAGACCACGCGGTCGGACACGGTTCGGGCAAAGGCCATCTCGTGCGTGACGACAACCATGGTCATGCCGTCGGCAGCGAGCTTGCGCATGACCTCGAGCACCTCTCCCACGATCTCGGGGTCGAGCGCGGAGGTCGGCTCGTCGAACAGCATGATCTGCGGATTCATGCACAGGGCACGAGCGATGGCCACGCGCTGTTTTTGACCACCGGACAGGCGGCCCACGGCGGCGTGCGCGAACTTTTCGAGTCCCACGCTCGTCAGATGCTCCATCGCGACCTTCTCGGCCTCGGCCTTGCTCATCTTTTTGAGCGTGACGGGCGCGAGCGTGCAGTTGTCGAGCACATCCATGTTGTTGAACAGGTTAAAGCCCTGGAACACCATGCCGATGTCCTCGCGGAGTTTATTGATATTGCAGCGCTCGGCCGTAAGGTCCTGGCCGTGGAACCAGATGTGGCCCGCGTCCGGGGTCTCGAGCAGGTTGAGGCAACGCAGGAAGGTCGACTTGCCCGAGCCCGAGGCGCCGATAATGGTGACGACCTCGCCTGATTTGACGGACAGGTCGATGCCTTTGAGTACCTCGAGCGAGCCGAAGCTCTTGCGCAGGCCCTCGACGCGGATGAGCGGCTCATTGGTCTGTGCGGCGGCCGCAACGCCGGTAGTGGCGGTATCTGCCATGATGATTCTCCTCGTCTTAAGCCTAGTTAGAGCTGGGCAGCGTGGCAGGGGCCTCGGCGCCGAGCTTTTTGCCAAAGGCTTCGAGCAGGCGGCTCGCCACGAGCGTCAGGATCAGGTAGACCACGAGCGCCACGCAGTAGACCTCCATCTGGCGGTAGTACACGCCGGCGACGGTGGTGGTGGCGTACATGAGGTCGAACACGCCGATGACCGAGAGCACCGACGAGTCCTTGATGTTGATGATGAGCTCGTTGGTGAGCGCCGGAATCGCGTTTTTAATGCCCTGGGGGAACACGACTTTGCGCATGGCTTGCCACTGTGAAAGACCCAGCGAGCGCGCTGCCTCGGCCTGGCCGGGGTCGATGGACTCGATGCCGCCGCGCAGGACCTCCATCATGTAGGCGGTGGAGTTGAGCGAGATGGTGACGAGGCCGGCGGTGAAGGTACTCCAGATCTGGTTGGCCTGGGCGGTCTCGAAGCCCATGCCGCGCAAAACGGTGAAACCCGCGTAATAGATGAGCAGACCCTGGACCATCATGGGCGTGCCGCGCACGATGGTGGAGTAGATGGTCGCAAAGCCGCGGCCAATGCTCTTAAAGAAGCGCACCAGGTCGTTGTCCACGCGATCGAAGGTCTGAATACGCAGGAACACAAAGAGCAACGCCAGGAAGAATGCGATGACGGTGCCGAAGGTGGCAAGCGCGATGGTGATCTCGATACCGCGGATAAAGAAGTCCCCGCTCTTGTAGGTCATGTAGACCAGGCTCGACAAAAAGTCGCTGGGGTTGGAGTCCGAGACGATGCTCACCTGTACCAGGTCGATAAACGACATGACGCAGCGGTCCACGAAAAAGATCGCCGCGATGGCAACCACGACATAGCTGCCCAAGCGTGCGCCACGACGGAAGCGCTCGGATGCGAACGGCGACGTTTCGCGATAGTCATTCCAGTGCATGAGTTTGGTGACGAGCGCCGCCGCCGACACGACGAGCCAGGCCCAAAGGATTGCCCAAAGGCAATCCTGGAAGATACCGGTGGGCGCCAAGAAGCTCAGCGGCGTGGGGTTGCGCTGGCTAAACGCCAGGCCAAGCGCCGCGATGACACTCGTGCCCAGGTACACATAACGGTGGTCGGCCTTGATAAAGGAGGCCAGACGATTGATGGTTTTCATGCTGCCTCCCTATGCCGGCTGGCGGTCGAGGCACGCGTCCCACATTTGGTCGCGTTCCTCTTGGCTAATGCCCTTGAGTGTCTTGTCGATGAGTTTAAGCAGTTTGTCCGAGCCCTTGCGACAGCCGACGTTTGCCGCGACCTCCTGCTTAAAGCCCTCGCCCTCGGCAAAATGAATAGGGACGATACCCGGGTTTTGGGCCATATAGCCCTTCTCGTTCTCGGTGTTGTAAGTCACGGCGTCGCACGTGCCCTGCAGCAGATTCGAGAACACCGTGGGGACGGAGTCGACCGGGTTCTTGTGCACAACGCCCGGAATCTCGTCGATGACGGTGTCGAGCATGGTGTCCTTTTGGCCGAGTACCGTGGCACCGCTAAAGTCGCTGAGCTTGGTGGCGTTTTGGTAGGGGGAACCCTCTTTTACGAACAGGCCAAAGTAGCCAATAAAGTACGGGTCGGAGAAGCCGACCGACTCCTCGCGCTCGGGCGTGGCGCTCATACCGGCGATGATGAGGTCGATCTGGCCGTTGTTGAGCGAATCGATGAGGCCCGAGAAGCTCTGCTTGACGGCAACGGGCTCGCCACCGAGGGCCTTGCAGACGATCTTGGCGATCTGCACGTCGTAGCCATCGGCATAGGCGCCCTGCACGTTGTCGATGGGGATAGTGTACTCACTGGCTTCGGAAACCTGCCAGTTGTACGGGGCGTAGGCCGCCTCCATGCCAATGCGGATCTTGTCCTTGCCGATCACGGAATCGGACAGGTCGTCGCGACCGCCGCCCGTCGTGGGCTGAACCACCTTGAGCGTGGACGGACGCTGACAGCCGGCGAGCGCGCCGGCGACGACGGAAGCGCTCGCAGCGAGAGCGCTACCCAAGAAGATGCGACGGCTGCACACCGGCTGTGGATGCGCGTCGCGCTGATGGGGAGAATGCATAATCTGCCTTCCCTGTTGAATCGTATGCTGACGACTTAACAGGATATACGCCAGCGACCAGCAGTGCAGCACAAGCTCGAAAAATTAATAGACACATGGTAGTCATTGGGGACGTCGATGTTTTGGCAATGCCGGCGAGCGACGTCCAGAGCGAACAAGTGGCATGAAAAAGACAAGGCATGACCAGAAGGTCTATGCCTTGCCTTTTGAATGACAAATTATCGCTCTGGACGGCACGCAGCATCGACCGAGCGGCGGAACCTCTAGAGCAAGGTGACGCTAAAGCTGCGTTTATCGGTAGCGCCGGGAGCCAAGTTGATGGTGTTGACCTTGTGCTCAAAGACATCGTCCTCGGTGTCCATGGTGGTGTGACCGGTCCAGGGCTCGAGCGCCACAAACGGAGCGTCGTTGGCGGCAGACCACACGCCGATGTACTTAAAGCCCTCAAAGTCGATCTTGACGCCGTGGCCCGACTTGCGGCCGCGCAGCGTGAGCGTGGAGCCCGGGGTATCGGTGAACATGATGGCGTCGTTATCGAAGCTGCGGTGCGTGATGGGCAGCACGTCCGAGTTATCGGGGGCCTTGTAGCTACCCTCGAACGTCATAAGGCCATCGGGCGTGATGACGGGGGCCTCGTTAGTCCAAGCCTCGGTAAACGCCAGCTCGTAATCCTCGAACGCCTCGTCCTCGGCGCCGGGGGCGGGCACGTTAAACGCAGGGTGGCCACCCACCGAGAACGGCAGGTCTACGTCGCCGGTGTTAGTGACGGCAAAGGTCTGCGTGAGCGTGGCATCGCCGGTCAGGGCATAGGTCATGTTGAGCTTAAAGTGGAAGGGAAAGGCCTTGAGCGACTCGGGCGTATCGGTGATCTCGTAGGTTACCGAGGAGCCGTCCTCCGATACCTCGACCAATTTGTGCTCGACAATGCGTGCGATGCCGTGGCGCGCCATCTCGCAGGTGCCGGCGGCAGACGTCGCCGTGTTGTTGCGCAGCGATCCCACGATAGGGAACAGGATGGGCGCGTGCTTGCCCCAAAAGGCCGGGTCGCCCTGCCACAGATACTCATTGCCGTTGAGGGCAAGGCTCGTGAGCTGGGCGCCCATGGAATCGATGGCCGCGGTGAGGCCGCCGCGCTTGATGGTAGTGACGGTAGACATGCTACTTCCTCCAAAAGTAAACAATAGTGTCGAGGGCTATTGTCCCACTCTTGGCGGCAAGGAGAAGCGGCAGGCGCAGTTATTGAGCGATTGCGTAAAGGTCGAACCCGCCCTGCGGCGTGCTGTCGACCGTATCGGGCGCCTGCGAGTTAAAGCTCACGGGAACCATGCGCTTTGAGGCGCGGAAGCGCGTGCCATCGGTGGCGACGGGCGGCTCGTCGACCGTGAGCTCGTAGTCGCCGGGCTTGAGTTCGATGCCGTCGCCAGCGGAGTTGACATATTGATACTCGTCAATCGCCTGTCCCCTGAGTGTGCGGCCCACGATATGGATGAGCATCTGGCTGTCGCCGCGGGCGGTGTCCCATGTCGCACCGTCCTTGGCCTCGACCGACACATGCACCGAGCGCGTGCGGCTGAGCGATTGCTCGACAGACATCTCGACCTTGGCGGCATCTTTGCGCTGTTGTTCCACATGGCTCCAGACATTTCCGATCGCCGAGCAAGCGATGACGCCGGCCATGAAGGCGATGAGGATGGGACCGAGTGGTGAGCGGCGGCCAGCATCTTCCTCGCGAGCCAAGTCGGGGCGATGCGTGGGCGCAGGCGCCTGAGCACCCTGCGCGGGCACGTCGAGTATGCTGAAGGATGCCGTGCTGCCGGGGTCGATGTTATGGCGCGGCTGCGGGGTCTTAGCCGGCGAGATGGACATGTCCGCCGGCTCACCCAGCGTGGCCGTGGCATCGGCCTTTGCCTCGTCGGCCTCGGCCTGGGCCCAAGCCTGTTCAAAGGTCAGGGGCTCGACGGGGTCGGAGGCGGCGTCCATCTCGACGGCATCGTTACCGGTCTCGTCCTCGTCGCTCGACACGTCACGCGGCGCGGGCTCGTCCCACTCCTCGTCCGGAGCCTCGCCCTCGCTATACCACCATTCAAAGTTATCGATATCCATACGGGGCGCCCCTTAGGCCTCGCAAATAAACACTTGCTAGCCTTATACCCCCAGACGGCGCTGGAGCTCGCCGGCACAGACAGGAAAACCATCACAACATTCGACGCTTTTCCTCGATTTCGAGATTTTCGCCGAATGTTGTGATGGTTTGGGCGACTGGCTGGCAGCGCAATGTGACAAAGGGGCTGTCCCTTTGTCACATTCTGTTAGAGTTGCAGGGATTGAATCCCGCTTATTCATGCGACATTGGAGTGACAACCTTGACCGCCGCAACCACGCCTAAAAGCAAGTCAACCGCCGCCGCGCTCTCCCCCGCGCGCACCAAGCTCTGCCTGGCGCTGCTCGTACTGTTGGGATTCTCGCTCGGCTGCTCCGAATTCGTGGTCATCGGCATCGAAAGCGACTTGGCGACGGAACTCGGCATATCGCTTGCCACTGCGGGCCAACTTATTAGCGTGTTTGCGCTCGTCTACGCCATCGCGACGCCGGTGCTTGCGCTCAGCACGGGGCGATTCCGCCGCTACCAGCTGCTCGTGTGTTACAGCATCGTCTTTGTGCTCGGCAACCTGGTCATGGCGTTGGCGCCCAACTTCCAGGTGCTGTTTATCTCGCGCATTGTCCTGGGCTCCGTCTCGGGCGCACTGCTCGCCGTGGGTGTGACGTACATCCCCGAGCTGCTGTCCCCGCAGCAAACTTCGCTTGCCATCTCGGTGGTATATGGTGCGTTTTCCGTGGCAATGGTCTTTGTCACTTCAATCGGCAAGTTTGTGGCCGACACGCTCGACTGGCACGTAGCCATGTACGGCACGCTTACCTTTGCCGTTCTAATCTGCGGAGCGCTCGTGGCGTTTATGCCGCGCGCCGGTCAGACCGATGAGCCCGCCACCTTCCGCGAGCAGGCGGGGCTTCTGCGCGAGCCGAGCATCATCACCGGCATGCTCATCTTTTTGTTTGGTGTGGGGTCGGTCTATGTGTTCTACGGCTATGTGACGCCTTATCTAGAGCAGGTGTTGGGCATGGGCACGGTCGAAGCCAGTACCACGCTTATGGCCTACGGCGTATTCTGCCTGATCTCGAACATCCTGGGCGGATGGATCGATGCGCGCTTTGGCATGAAAGCGCTGCTTGTGACGTTTGTGCTGCAAGCTGCGGCGTTACTCGGGCTGTTTGCTGTGGGCGGCACCATGCCGCTCGCGCTGGTCTTTGTCTTTAGCTTGGCGCTGCTCATGTACCTGTTCTCGGTGTCGTGCATCACGCACTTTATGGACGTGGCACGCAGCCGCCATCCCAAGTCGATGGTACTCGCAAGTTCGGTGGAGCCCATGGCGTTTAACGTCGGCATCTCGTTTGGCACCGCAGTGGGCGGCGCCGTGGTAAGCAGCGTTGGCATTGCGCACGTGGGCGCCGTGGGCGCCGCGTTCTCGCTTGTGGCCTGGGCACTCACGCTGGTGACGATTAAGTTGGCACGTTGGGAGCGCAAGCGGGCGCAGGCGTAGGCGCAGATACGATACTCGAGCTTGATTATGGCGATCGAAAGGAAACCGCATATGCAACGCGTACTGTTTATCTGTCACGGCAACATCTGTCGCTCGACGAGGTAACCGCTGATTATCAGGCGTATCAACCATTCAAATCATCTGACCTACTACCTATTTACTACTCTTAGAGGCTCAGGCACGACAGGTCAGATGGTTCCGCTTTTCACAACAGCCTACTTTTTCGACCGTTCAACAGGTCAGTAGATTAAATAGCTTATCAGCATGCTAGAGTTGTACCTGCTACACAGCTCTAGCATTTTTTAATGCTCGCGCTTCACAACTGAAGACATTCAACCAGCGACAAGGAGGGGTATTTGCCCTTTCTCCTTGCTGGTTCGTGCTATTGCGAGGCGCTCGGAGCTGTGTAGCAACTGTGGGTGGATACTCCTCCTTTTCGTGCTGCACATTCCGCACTTCGGATGAGCCTCCTTCCACAACGTTTACCAAGTGTCGGAGGAAGGAACGCACACCATGAAACAATCTGCTCCCCTTGCCGCGGTTGTGGGGCTTACCCTAGCTTTAAGCGTCACTGGATGCACCGACCCTTCGGTGTCTGCAACGATGAAGTCCATTGACTCTATCGGAACCGTATCAATCGAATCAAAGGATGCCATTGACTCGGCGAACAAGCAGTATGACTCCCTTGATAAAGAGCTTAAAAAAGAAGTTGAGAACTACGATGAACTGAAGAGCGCAAACAAACGTTACGACCAACTTCTCTATAGCGAAATCACCAAGGAAATCAGCCATTCTCAAGAAATTCTGAGTTCATATTTTGCCCAGCAGTTCGATACCAAAGAAATCGAAGCTGCAAAATCAGATGCGCAGGCCGCACTGGATGCTTCTGATACCGATGGTTACTACAAAGTCTACAAGGCATTGAAAAAAGCCGACAAGGAACTTGATACCTATATTAAGGATGAAAAGAAGAAATCCTACAGCATGGAAACGTACGGCGGAGATAACCCCTTCAGGCTGGAAGAGTCCGACCTTCCTCAGGAATGGCTCTTCTCTCCGATTAAAATGCAAACTTCAGCACACCCCAGCCTTGTTGCTAGCCGCAAGGAAGCAACCGACCTTCCCACGTCCATCTATCTGTACATCAATAACTCTTCCCGCAAATACACATACGAGCTGAATCAAATCCCGACTAAAGAAATCAAAGTTCAGGACGAGAACGGCAAGATAAAGACAGCGCTTGTCAATACTGAGGTAAAGTTTACCGCCGCCTTCAACCAAGCAGCAAATAACGATCTCAACAAAGAATTAAACGAACGTCCCGCTTATTTCTTTGCAAGGGCAAAGGACAACGCAATCGTCCTCGCTCTCCAAAACTACGATGGCGAAGACTATTACGTTCTCTATACATCTGGGAACTGAACAAGGTATCATCGTTACTCTTAAAATGTCACAACCATCCAAAAGACTTATCGGCCCTTTTTGATTTGAGTACTTATTCTCATCCTGTTCCCAATCTGCTCTGCAGAGGAAACCCTCTGCCCACAGAAATTAATTTGCTCCCTAAACACAAGGTAAGAGGGACTGGATATGAAGCCGAAGTGTAGCGGAGGCGTAAATCCAGTCCCTCTTACCTTGTGTTTAGGGGCAGCAAACGCAGTAATGAAACCGAAGGGTTCATTATGAAGTGCGGTAGAGCAAGGCGAAGCCGCGCAGCCCGTAGGGCGGAGCCTTAACTCTCATTGATAAAGCAAATGGACAAATTTGGATATCTTCTATATATAAGAAATCCAAATTTGTCCATATTACTCAATTCCTGTGAACTATGGTTTAACAATCTTCTGGTGCATCTAGCTTTCTTATCAAGCTGTACCGCCCGATGCTATCTTTCTTATTGTCCAATACTAGATAGTTGCGTCTTAGCTCATTTACCACTTGTTTCCACCCAACCAATCTTCCCCGTTCATCTTTAAATCCTAGCCTTTTGCGAAGCTCATCCTTCGTCTTCCCATACAGCTTTACTCCCAGATACGGGTCAATGACGCTTGGGTCGATATACCTTTCCTCCCCCTTATCCTTTGTCGTCTTTTGATACAACGTTTTCAAATCTCCTCGATATCTGCCCCTAGCCTGCGTAATCGTCTCTTCATTCGTATCGTTAACGACCACATAATCGAGTCTTGTTTTTTCTGGCCTGATATTTAAACCCGTTTCGTAAGCACCATTCACAACAAGTACTTGCAAATCATCTGGATAGCACTCATTCTTCACCAGACAATTCCTCGCGCTAAGCTGTTCTTTATTCATCGGATTGTCTTGGCTATTCAATGACCATATCCCAATTGCATTGATGCCCCTCGAACGCAGCAAGTCCACCGCTTTTCGAACTTGCCTAATTTGCTTTGTGTAGACCAAGCCTCTTTCGTCTCTACCAACACGATGCAGCACATTCTCAAAGTCCGTAAAGTCAACTGTATTCTTATTCTGATAGCCTCTAAGTCCTAGAGTCGACTTAATCGCATTTATTTGAGTCTCATTCCAAAAACGGAAATAATCTATTGAGGCACGCGGCGTAGCGCTCAGCGTAAGGACAATGTTACTTTTATCCTTGGCACGCACCACAAGTTCCTTTAACGCCAATGCAGTAGGGTTATTTCCTTTTGAATCGTAAAATGATTGATGGACTGCTTGCGACAGCTCATCCAAGCATATTATCGAATCTTTTGCCCACCAATCATCTGAACAATAGCAGCCTTCCCGCCTCGCTTTTTCGATTCGATATCCAAATGCCGAATAGGTCATTGCGGTAATGCCGTCTTGCGCCCATTCAACGTAATACCCTCCTTTAGAAAGTGGCACCCTCCTCGGACGTCCTCTAAACTTGAGCTGGTCAACTAATGATGTCTGCGGCGCAAGATACAGCAAATCGCCAGCAAACTCGTCCGCATATCGTTTAAGCTCACCTTCTATAAAGGTTGTCTTACCAGTGCCTGGCGGCGAGAAGATTAAGTTTAACTTGCCTGTTTCTAGCTCAGTCATATCGATTACATCTGAAATGTAATACTTCTCTTCAGGGTGAGCCTCACGTTCTTCAACACCAACGGGCGTCGGAGGCTGATAGAACAAGTCGACCACATCAGTCATGGCATCAAACGCATCGCCATCCTGCTCTTGCTTCTCATGATAGACAGCTTGTTTATTTTCGTGTTCAGCCTTTTCCCCTTGCTTTAGCTTTCTCTGTTCTGATTCTGCTAGTTGTCTCTCCGTCTCTTCCCAAATTTCTGCAAGAACAGGGTCCGATTTCAGCCCAACCTCGATACCAGCATTTCGATTTAGAACGGCAGCCATGTACTTTCTGGCAGAACTAATGCCGATCTCGAATTCCAATTCCATATTGACCCGTTTGATTTTGTCTTCGACTGGCCCGATTTGGTTAAGAATTTCAAGGCATCTTCTATTGATATCCATCATCAGACAGCATTCACCCTTCCTCAGTTCAACATCGCTCTCCTTATTCCCCTTTTTTCAGCCTCCCTATATAGGGTGCTTCTGCTAATGCCAGTCTTTTCGCATATCCCTTTGACTGACTTTGTTCTGTCGTTTTCAAATAGATAGAGAGCCATGTTGAGAGCGTCCTCGTCAACATTAGGTCTACCGAACTTCACACCCTGCTTCATGGCCGCTTCCCTTCCCTCAGCGGCGTTCTCAAGGATGATTTGCCTCTGGAACTCAGCAATGGCTGACAGCATATGAAATATCAATTTGCCTGCTGGAGTGGTTGTATCGATAGCTTCTTTCTTGCTATGAACCTCGACATGCATCTGTTCGAAGGTCTCCATAAGGTCAATTAGGTCTTTAGTACTCCTGCCAAGTCGAGACAGTTCAGTGATATAGACTTCATCGCCCTCGCGCAGACGGGAGAGCATATCTTTCAAAGCGGGACGATTAGCGTTCTTGCCCGAAGCCTTATCGATAAATATCTGGTTATCCTTTAAGCCAAGCTCGTGCGCATATTCAAGCTGCCTTGCCTCGTTCTGTTCCTTTGTTGAGCAGCGAGCGTAGAGAAACTTCATCGCGTGTCTCCAATTCCTATATGTCCCAAAAGTCCTATTAGTATTTTATATTGGGACATACATTTTTGGTATATCTTTTAGGACATTATTTGATTCAAAAGACTCACTTGGGGAATGATATTTCTCATGTCTCAAATGTTATGAATTTTGGGATACACCATAACGCGGCTTAACTTTCTTGCGCACTCCCAGCTTGCAGAAGATGCGTTACCTCGTAAGCCCCTGCCCCAGTCTGTTTTGGCGCATACGGGGTGTTTTACACTTTGGCCTCAACTTCTACTTGGCAGACCCCATCTATGTAGTTGATATCAACATGACTGAAAGAAGAAATTCCACCGACCGTCTACCTTCACTGCAAATAGCGCATTACCAAGGCATGATTGCCAATGCTATCGAGAAGACCGCCAGACGCTATAAATGCATTATCTATAGGCACTCTTTATAGCTGTCAATAATTGGCGAATAGCATTGCCGTTTCCCCTTTTACTCAAAATGATCTGCCATGCCCTTGATACAATCTCATCTACCACACCGCAACATCCATATATTTGGATGGAGCTTCACAATGGCATAGCTGCTGCTTTGCGTATGCAAACAGGCGAATTGGAGGGCACCCGCCTTTCAAGGTCTGTTCGCATATGCATGTGAAGCCTTGCGGTGTGGTAACTGTGGTAGGTGTCCTCCACATCGCTTAATTGCAATGATGTGCTTCTCCCCTTCCACGGTTGTCGGGATACCTTTGGAAGGAGAGCGGATGAAGAAGCCAACGAACAAACAACTAGCCCTCTTAGTTACGATTGCCCTCGTATTGGTTTGCGCGATTGCTTTAGTGCCTAGCCTTGCCGCAGAACCGAATTCGAGTGCAACACTCAACATTTTCCACACCCATAAATGGAAGAAAGCGACCTGCACCAAACCTAAGACCTGCAAGGAATGCGGAGCAACCGAGGGCAATCCGCTGGGTCACAAACTCGAGGACTGGAAAGACGATGGATTCGACTCCACGTTCTCCGAAAGGGTCTATGTCAAAACATGTTCTCGCTGCGAGAAAACAATTGAGAAAAAGACAGAGAAGGTTACCTCGTTTCTGGAGAACGAAAAGCTGACCATATGCCCAGACACCTACTCGAAGGTTTTCGAAAAAAGACTCCGAGAGCTTAACGACAGCGATTTTACAGTGCACGAAGAATACGACTACAAACTGACTGTCTATTCAATTAATGACTCAAATGACGAGATGGCGGGGCAGCTCTCTTTTTCACTGAAGGACGAGAACCTCGCCCCAACCCTTCTCTATTCTGAACCTCTCAACTACGGCATCGTTGTCATGCTCGACAACAACCAAAGTAGCTATGACAAAAAGATGGCACGCTTCCTTGTGGCGATGATTGAGGCATGCGACCCGTCACTTGACTGGGATTCAGTCGGTGAAATCGTCAAAGAAATCGATGAGCAGGGCGCGGCAAGCAGGAACGGCTTCACCTACAGCAGGACAAAAAACGGTGGGTATACCCTTCTGCAAGCATCCATTATCACGACCGTAGCCGCACCCACGGAAACCAAAACGCCGCTTGACCATGACACCGTTAATAAAGAGCTTGACCAGGTACGAGAGCGGGTGAAATATATCGGGCAGACCGCTCAATACGTTAAAAAGAAAATTCCAAGCGCGAAAAAGGATGGGGCCGATTTACGCGAGAAGGCCACCTTCCTCGGGATTGATGGAGAATTTCTATACGATATCAATAAAGATTCTGGAAAAGTAATTAACCTCTTTTTCAAATGGTCTTTAAGCGACTACGCCTCCGATAGAGATTACGCCGTCAACACCCTCGCATCCTATTTCGGCAACGAATACGAGGCCAAAGACTTGACCCAAATCAACGGGGGCAACGACATGTACAGCTACGCTTGGCGGAAAACCACCGATGAGAACTGGGATGTCTACCTTGCAGTGGCGGACGAACACTACGATAACGAGGGCGGCAGCATTCAATTCACTCAATTAGAGAACTAGACTCTCCCCTTCGCCCAATTAAAGAAATAGCGGCTGCGCAGCGCCCCAAGCGTTGACGCTGCGCAGCCTTTTGTATTCATGCGACCTATAAAGCCATTGAAACTATTAGGACTCAATCAAACTGCGATTTCAATTGATGTCCGCTCAGCCTATAGCAAAGATGCACGCTGAGGGCGAAATTTGGGCTTGGGATTACGCCGATGGACACTTACTCCAATCCCAGCCTCAACGGGGCAAATAGGCCTCATTTCCTTTGATTTAACCCAATAAACGAACCCTTTTACCATGGCATAGACAACCCCATAGCTACAATCATGTTGTCGTGCTTGAGTCTCTGAAAGGAGATCCAAGCTATGTCGAATAGGAAAGATAACAAGGGTCGAGTTCTCCATCGCGGAGAAGGCCAGCGCCCAGACGGTCGCTACTCGTTTAAATACACCAATTGGATGGGAAAAACCTGCTTTGTCTATTCGTGGACTTTGACAATTCACGACCAAACGCCGCACGGCAAAAAGAGAGACCTCTGCTTAAGACAAAAAGAGCAGCAGGTTCAAAAAGACCTCTTCGACCACATCGCACCTGAGAACATGAACGTCATGACTCTGGTTGAGAACTACCTTGCGACCAAGGTTGCGGTACGAAAGACAACCGTTAGCGCCTATAAAACCGTCACCAATTACCTGAAAACAGACAGCTTCAGCAAAGCCAAAATATCAAACATTACGGTGTTGGACGCAAAGAAATGGCTTATCCACCTTCAGCAAGATGTTGGAAAGGGCTATAGCAGCGTCTGTAGCATCCGAGGCGTACTCAGGCCAGCCTTTCAACTTGCTGAGGAATGCGGCCTCATCAGAAGAAACCCCTTTAACTTCGAGCTTATCAATGTGCTGGTCAACGATACGGTATCCAGAGAATCGTTAAGCGTTAGACAGGAACGGCTATTCCTTGAGTTCATGCGCTCGGATCATCACTTCTCGCGCTACTTTGAGACTTACTTCATCTTGTTGAACACTGGACTCAGAATTTCTGAATACTGCGGCCTGACCCTTGATGACATTGACTTCGAAAATCACTGCATATGCGTTCAAAAGCAACTCCATCGTGCGAGAGATATGCAGTATTACGTTGAAGAGCCCAAGACGAAATCTGGTATGAGGTATATCCCCATGACCGCCTCTGTCGAAAAGGCCTTCCACAGTCTCATCGAACAGAGGGCGCAGCCAAAAGAAGAGCCTGTTATTGATGGGGTAAGGGGCTTCATATGCCTAGACAAGAATGAGATGCCATGCGTTGCTCTGCATTGGGAGCATAGGCTCAAACGCGCCATCATTAAGCACAACCACATCTATAAGGAAGAACTGCCTCATATAACTCCGCACCAGCTCAGGCACACTTTCTGTAGCCGAATGGCACGCGCTGGCATGAGTCCAGCAAAGCTCAGATACATTATGGGGCACTCGGATATCAACACCACCTACAACGTTTACACCCATCTTGGGCTTGAAGATATTCAAGACGAGATGCTTGCTATTGAACAAAACCGCAGGTAGACATTGGTAGTAAAAATTTGAGCCGTACTACGTTTTTACTACTTTTGCTTCTACTTTTGACTGATTTCTGGCCTTAATAAAGTGGATTTCCTTCCCTATATTGGAAACTATTTTTTGAGCCATTCAGCTCGTTGAACACAGTAGAAGCGTTGGGATTAAAGGTCTAATCTTGTTATTATCGCAGGTAGAGATTGATATTTGAGCGCTACTTCAAACTGGCCAAGAAATAAAACTTGGCATGCGCCCGGCTTCGACTCTTTAGCAGCCTTCCATATGAAAGGAAACCGCATATGCAATGCGTACTGTTTATCTGCCATGGCAATATCTGTCGCTCGACGATGGCCGAGTCGGTGTTTACCGAGCTGGTGCGGCGCGCCGGGCGCGCGGGCGAGTTTGTCATTGATTCCGCTGCGACCTCGACCGAGGAGATTGGCAACCCGCCACATCACGGTACCGTTGCCAAGCTACGCGAGGTCGGGATTCCCGTCGTCGCACATCGCGCACGTCAGGTGCGTCGCGCGGAGTATGGCGACTGGGACCATATTGTCTATATGGATGCTGAGAACGCGCGTGGCCTGCGTCGCATCTTTGGCGACGACCCCGACGGCAAGATTACGCGCTTGCTCGATTGGACTGATCGCCCCGGCGACGTGGCCGATCCCTGGTACACCGGCAATTTCGATGCCACCTACCGCGACGTGATCGCCGGCTGCACCGCCATGCTCGAGCAGCTGTAGGTTCGTGGGCGCACGAACCGCGCCCTAAACGGGAGAAAATCCACGCTCATGAATGCGACAAAGGGACTGTCCCTTTGTCGCATCCGGGACTAGCCCTAGACCGGCTTGACCTCCAGCTTTATCCCCTCGGCGCAGGAGTCGCCCAAAACATCCGAAAGGGCCCAGGTCGCATATAGCGGCAAATAGAGAACCGCTCCGTTGCGCTCAACGTTGCCTCTCGAGAAAACAATCCCGAGCCTTACGCCATATTCAGCCGTATCAAGCACATGACCGAGCGCAGCGTGCGCGTGGTAATAGGAGCCCGATTTAACCTCGATCGGAACAGCCGTCCCATCCGGTCCATCGACCACAAAGTCCACTTCACCGCGCTTTTTTGTCTGATAGTAGTAAAGCTGGCGATTTTGGGCAGCCAGCTGCTGGGCCACCACGTTTTCGTAAATGCCGCCCAGATTGGGCTCCTTGCTATCAAGATACGCCGCTTGGGCGACTCCGACGGGGTAGCGCGCCATCAACATGCCCGTATCCGATTGATATAGCTTGAACTGCGATGGCCGTGCCGTCTTGAGCAAGGGCGATTTTGGCTCGGTTACGATATCGGCTTTGAGAGCAACGCCGGCATCGACAAGCCATACAAAATCTCGCTGATACTTCTCGTAGTGAGCCTTGGGGTCAATGGAATTGAGCACGAAGCGCTTGTTTTCGCCCTCGAGCATAATAGGGAGCTGATCGTAAATGCTCTGCACCTGAAGGGCTCGCCCGCTTGCATACTTGGAGATATCCCGCCGGTACTGTTCGTTGAGCTCTGACTGTAGCTGACGAACAGAGGCAAGGTCGCCCTGCGTGTCAAGGAAACGCTGCACGACCTCCGGCATTCCGCCGACAACGGTATAGGTCCTGAAGTTTGCCATCATCGCGTCATGAATGTAATCAGGAACGGGCCTCTCGCTGATACACGCGTCACGTATCGTTTGGCGAGCCCCCTCGCTCACCCCGGTTGCCCAGCAAAACTCCTCAAAATCGAGCGGGAACATCCTAAGCTCGTGGACATACCCCACGGGATAGGACCTGACGCCCTTGAACTGAGTCCCGAGCATTGACCCCGAAAACGCCCAGCGGCACCTCCCGTCCTCAACAAGGAACTTTGCCATCGTCATGATGTCGGGGGCCTCTTGGACCTCATCGATAAACACGAGCGTTTTGCCTGGCGCAATCGACTTTCCCGAAAGAAGCGTCACCCTGCTGATGAAATCATCGGCATTCCGCGCCTCGAGAAGAGCATCTTTTGCCTGGCGGTTTTCCATGAGGTTAAGCTCGATGTAGGTTGCATGGTTGGCTTTGCCAAATGCGCGAATCGAATAGCTTTTGCCAATCTGGCGAGAACCCGTAATGAACAAGGCCTTTTGCTCGGAAGACTTCAGCCAACGCTCCAGCTCTGCCGCTATTTTCCTGCGCAGCATAGGCTCTCCCCTCGGTGTCATCAAATGAAATGCAAAGTTTTATACGCTTGATTATCGATGAAACGCAGAATTTTTAGAACCTAAAATCTGATGAAATGCAGAGATTTGAGATTATAAGCAAAAAGAAGGGACACCACCCGCGAATGTGACAAAAGAACTGTCCCTTTGTCACATTGCGCTCAGCTACTCGTCGACGACCTCGGCAAGCCAAACGTTCAGCGTATCGACCTCGGGGCAGCAGAACTTTGCCGTACCGGGCTCGTTGCCAGGCACGGTTCCGCCGTAGCGCAGGATATCGATATAGGGAAAGCCCACGTGGCAGGCCATGGCGCACATCTTGCCGCGGTCTCGGTCGAAGTCAAAGACGTCGCCCGGCTTATGACCATGGTGGCAGCGACACACACCCAGCTGATCCACGCAGCTCACGCGGATACGCGGACGCTTGCCCCGCGACGCGCCGAGCGGCTTGTCCCCGCCCGCGGGCTTGGCACCGCCCTCGCCAGCGTTACTCATGGTCGATCACATCCAGGCAGGCCTCGATGGGAAGGCCGGCCGACTTGTCCTCTTGGTCGGCATTGCGCTCGATAAGCTCGGCTACCACACGCATAGCGTCGGTCGTCGCACGCTGCAGGCTCCAGCCGGCCATAACGCGACCCACGAGCACCGACGAGAACGTATCGCCCGTGCCCGGGAAATACACCGGGATCAGCTCAAAGGGAATCGTAAAGTACTCTCCCGCCACATGGTCGTAGCCGATGACGGCACTCGCCCCGTCGACCTTCGCGCTCGTAATGACCACCGACTTGGCGCCCAGCGCGAGCATGGCGTCCACGAGCGCACGAGCCTCATCGGCCGTAATCTGCTCGGCCATAGGCGTATCGGTGAGCAGACACGCCTCGGTATAGTTGGGCACCGCGTAGTCGGCGCACTCGACCAGGCTGCGCATAAGGCCGATGGTCGATTCGGGCACGCCGGCGTAGAGCCTGCCGTTGTCGGCCATGATGGGGTCGACGAACACCTTGGTGCCTTTTTGCGAACGGCGGTGGCAAAAGTCCGAGATGATGCGCGCCTCTTCCTCGGTCACGATAAAGCCGGTCGAGATGGCGTCGAATTCAAAGCCGAGCTCCTCCCAGATGGCAAGACTCTGACGCACGTACTCCGTGGTGTCGTGGATGTAGAACTTGGGGTAGTTGAGCGTATCGGACACAAGTGCCGTCGGCAGATTATGGATACGGTAACCCATGTGCGACAGCACCGGCAGCATGGCGGAAAGCGCGACCTTGCCGTAGCCGCACATATCGTTAATCAGCAGCAGCTGAGTATTCTTCATGAAAGTCCCCCTTGGATCGGGCGCGGCGCAACGGCGCCACAGTGCAACTAAGTGTAGCGCAGGGGACGTTGCGAGCGGTCGCTAGGGGTCGCGAAGAGCGCATTGTTGCGGAAAGGTTACGGAAAATGATCCCTTTTCCTCCGTCCCCAAGTAGTCGTTGGGGACGTTCTTAAACGACTAGTCAAACAAGAACGTCCCCAACGACTACCTTTTGGCAAGTTTGAATCAAGGCAACGCCGATGTTTTGGTGAAGTCAGACACTATGACCCAATCCAGGGGCACGGAAACGACAGGAGCCCCCGCTCGT
>URZB01000004.1 GCA_900552295.1 uncultured Collinsella sp. | reverse complement strand
CGTACGCTTGAACTTAGAAGGGGGAGGCCTCGCGGCCTCCCCCTTTTTTGCGTTTGGTCGATATGAGCTAAACGCCTCTATGGCTTAATAGCCTTTTCTATTTGAAGAAAACAAAATGAATGACCAGCGCGATTGCCACGATGGCAATGATCAAGAGCGCAATTTGGAGACGGTGCTGTCTGCGCCGTCTGTTTGACGATGTAAATATCGATTTCCCCTGCTTAGGCGTCTCGAGATAGCGGGCGGAATGCGTTAGAGTTTGCTTGGGACGGGGCCCTCTACGATGTTGCTTTGTGGGTGTTTGTGTCTGCTCCTGGCTGCATGCGCTGTTTTTGGATAAGGGGGCATCTTTTAGATACACCGGATCGCTCGAGGCGACACCCATGTGTCTACGCGCTGAATGAGATTCTTCTAGGGTTTGATATCGATTGCGAGTTACATACTCAGGCTCTGCATCGTTAATGGGCTCTTGGGAAATATGGGGACGATGGTAGCGTATGGGCTGTGAGTAGGCAGAACTATCGTTCTGCAGCGGCTCAAACGAATTGTCGGAGGTCTGATCGTCCATGATGCCCTTAGGTTGTCATTAACAACGAGTATGCGCTCATTGTAAGCCCCCTGCTTCGTTTTGACAGGCGCGTATTTGGTATTCAGGGCTCTGTTCAAATAACCTTAACCTCGTTAAAACCTTAGTCAACCAGACTTAGATATGCTTATAGAAAGAGACTTAAAAAACTTTATAGCAAAATGTATATATACGTAATCGTTGGGCATATATTAGAGCGTCAAACGAAGTCCCTGCCACCTGGAAGATGGCTCGGCAGTCCCTTAAAGGAGTGGTAGTCATGGCAAGCATGGTTCCTTATCGTTCGGTCTTTGGTGTTCGTCCCTCTGCTAGCTCGTTGTTTGATCTCTTTGATGATATGAGCGACCTAGCGAACAGCTCGATTGCCTCTAAGGCGTTCCCCGTTGACGTTGAGGATAAGGGCGATGGCTATGAGGTCAAGGCTTATCTGACCGGCGTCGCCAAGGACGATATCGATGTCGAGCTTAACGAGGGCCGTCTGTCCATTAGCGTGAATGTCGAGGAAGACGAGGAGAACGAGGGTAAGAACTTCCTGCAGAAGGAGTTCAGCTCGTACAGCGCGACGCGCGGTGTGTACCTGAAGGATGCTTCGAGCGAGGGCCTTTCTGCAAAGTACGCTGACGGCATCCTTACCGTTACGGTTCCTAAGATTGTCGAGAAGAAGAACGTTACGAAGATTTCCATTGACTAACTTCGTTGGTGTTCTGCGCAATTAAAAGACAGCAAAAGGGGCTGGGAAGCGATTCTCGGCCCCTTTTGCTGTCTAGGACAGTCTATTGAATGGTCGCCGGCTGATACTGACTCGCAGGGCGTATCGAGAGTTTTCGCGATCCTTGGAGAAGGGTTGCGGAGCTGCCGACCTCGTCATCCAGGGGTGCGGCCAGAGCTTTGGCATAGCTTTTGACGGTAAGGCTCGGACGATTGTTATCTTGGCTGATATGCATGGCAATGAGCTGTTCGGTGCGATCGGTAACAAGTTCGCGCGCGGCTTCGGCGGCTTGGCTGTTGGAGAGGTGTCCCCTTGCAGACAGGATGCGCTCCTGAAGAAAGCGGGGATATTCTCCCTCGCGCAGCATGGTCACATCGTGGTTGCTTTCGAGTGCGAGGACTCGACAATCTTTGAGGGTTTTCATGGCTTGGCTCGATAGCTCTCCGGTGTCGGTGGCAAACCCAATGGAATCATCGAGAGCATTGAATCGATAGCCGACCGGATTGATGACATCGTGTGATGTTGAGTAGGTTTGCACGTGGATGCCGGCAATGGACAGGGTGTCGCCGGGATCGAATTCCTCGACAGGCAGATGCGAAAGATTTTCTTTGTTCGAAAGAGTGCCCCTGCTGGCAAAGAGGGGGCCGTGCCAGTGCTTGCACCAGACATTGAGGCCCTTGATGTGATCGCTATGCTCATGAGTAATGAGAAGAGCCGAGACGTTGTCTGTCGAGAGTCCCAGTTCTGCCATGCGCTTTAATGTCTCGCGGCGAGACAGTCCGTCATCGACCATAATGAGCCCCTGCGGGCCCTCGATGAGTGCGCAGTTGCCTTTAGAGCCACTGCCGAGGATATGAAGGTGCAGACGAGACATAAGATTCCAAAGGATACAATGGGTGCGGACGAATAGGGGAGGAAGCAAATGCCTACGGTATCTCAGCATTATGGACACCATGCCGTGCCTGGGGCAGTCGATGAGACCCGGACGAGGCAGCAGGCTGCTCCTGTCGTGCTCATGGTATCAGGCGGCGCGGACTCGACGGCACTGCTTCTTATGGCGTGCACATCAAAGCTGGATATCCAAGACGGACGCGGTGTTGCCCCCATTGCTCGCGAGCGCCTGCATGTGCTGCATGTAAACCATCATCTGCGCGGCAAGGCGTCCGATGGCGACGAGGCCTTTGTGCGTGAGCTCTGCGCGAAATATGGTTTACCGCTGTGCGTGGAGCACGCTTATTTTGATGGGGAGTCGGGCAATATTGAGGCCGCGGCCCGCGAGGTGCGCTATGCCGCGGCGCGGAGGTATGTTCGCGAGCTCTGCGCCCAGACGGGGGCACCGCGAACGGCGGCTCGTATCTGCACCGCGCACACGTCTTCGGATCGCGCGGAAACGTTTTTGATGAACGCGATTAAGGGTTCAGGGCCCGCTGGCCTATCGAGCATTCCTCGCCGGAGGAATATCGTGGTGCGCCCCTTGCTCGACCTAACTCATGGCGAGCTCGTGGGCTATCTACAGGTACATGGTCAGCCGTGGCGTGAGGACGAGAGCAATGAGGATATCTCGTATCTGCGAAACTACGTGCGCCATCGGGTAATGCCAGTGGTGGCACAGCGTAATGCGAGCGTGTGCAAGACGATTGGCGCCGCCTGCGAGATCCTTGGTGACGAAGATGCGTTTCTGTCCCAGCTGTCGGCACAGGCGTTTCGAAGCTGCCTGCGCAAGGAGGCGGCGGGTGCGCTAGTGCTCGATGCCAGACGCCTTGCTGCGGCCGAGGTGGTAATCGCGCGGCGCATCGTGCGACTGGCGATCAAACGCATCGATCCGGACGCTCGTCCAGAGATGCGACATGTGGAGCGAGTCCTTTCCTGCGTTGCCGAGGGCACGGGTTCGGTCACGCTTCCGGCGGGAATTGACGCGCGCGTCGAGTTTGGCATGCTGGCGTTTAAGGCACCGGAGGCTCGCGAGGGTCTGGTCGCGGACTGGGCTACCATACCCGGTCGTTTGCCGTTGGGCGGGGGACGCATGCTGGTCGCAGAGCCGATGGCCGTTGAGCCGGGATGCGATATCGTGCGCCGCGCCCGTGAGCTTGCGGCTGCCGGGGAAGTGACGGCTTTGGTAGACGCGGCTGCCCTGGGTTTTGCCGACAGCGATAGTGAGCGGATCCTGGCGGGCTCACGTGGCGAGATCCCTGCCGAGGCGCGATTGGCGCGCCTGTGGGTGGACGGTCCCGCACCGGGAGACGTGATGTGCCCGTTAGGGATGAGTGGCCGAAGCAAGAAAGTATCCGACTTACTAGGCGAGGCTCGTATTCCCGTTTCCGAGCGCGCCGGCGTGCCCGTGGTGAGGACGGCGCCGGGAGGCGCCGTGGTGTGGGTCGCCGGAGTTCGCGCGGACGAGCGTTTTAAATGCACGGCGGCGACGCGTGTGGCCTATCTGCTTCGCGTGGTTGACGCGGATTAGCCCCTCGCACCAGCTTTTCTGTGCGGCGTTGACGGTATTCCCGCGCTGATGGTGCGCGGGCTGGAAAATATACCCCGTGCGCTGCTAGAATGTGTAGTTCGCGTCCATACGGCGGTGTGTGGGCGATTAAGCACAAGAAAGGGTTGTCATGGCTTCTCAACATCCGGATATCGAGAAGGTTCTGTTTACGCAGGAGGATATCGACGGTATCGTTTCTCGCCTGGGCGAGGAGATTACGCGCGACTACGCGGGTAAGGATCTGGTGCTGATCGCGGTTCTGCGCGGCGCTGTTGTCTTTATGGGCGACCTGATGCGCAAGATCGAGCTGCCGACCAACATTGATTTCATGGCTGTTTCGAGCTATGGCGACGGTGTGAAGTCTTCGGGCATCGTGCGTATCATTAAGGACCTGGATATCGACATCCGTGGTCGCGACGTGCTGATCGTCGAGGACATTCTGGACTCGGGCCTGACCCTCAAGTACCTGATGAAGAACCTCGAGAGTCGCAAGCCCGCTTCGCTGGAGGTCGCTGCCTTCCTGTGGAAGGACGTTGAGAACCGGGCCTCGGCCATCACGCCCAAGTATGTTGGAACCCATTGCCCCGATGCCTTTGTGGTGGGCTACGGCCTCGACTATGCCGAGCGCTATCGCAACCTTCCGTATCTGGGCATTTTGAAACCGGAGGTTTATTCGTAAGATGCCCGACGACCGTAACGACAACAATTCCCAGGCTCCCCGGGACCCAAAGATTCCGGGGATGCCCGGAGGCAAGAAGCCCACGCGTACGGGCTGGCTGTATTTTCTTTTGGCTTGCGCACTTCTGGGCTATGCCTTCTTTAATATGGGCTCCGGCTTTGCCAGCTCCAGCAATACCGTTAAGCTCGCGACGAGCGAGATGGTCAGCGCCATTAAGCAGGATCGCGTCGAAGATTTGACCTATACGGTTCAAGACGGAAGCGTGGCGGGTCATTACTGGAAGACGAAAAAGGACAAGGGCGACACGAGTGAGCTCAAGAGCTTCTCCTCGACCTATGTCGGCTCCGATTCGCTTGCCGAGCTCATGGCGGAGCACCCCGACACCAAGTATATCGTCAACACCAATGACCCCGATTTTTGGGGCGACCTGGCGATGAGCGTGCTGCCGACGATTGCCCTGATCGCCATCATGTTCTACTTTATGCGCCAGATGATGGGCGCCAATAACAGGAACATGCAGTTTGGCAAGACCAATGCCAAGACCAACGAGGCCACACGTCCCAAGGTCAAGTTCGAGGACGTTGCCGGCGTGGACGAGGCCGTCGAGGAGCTCGAGGAGATTCGCGACTTCCTGAGCGATCCGGACCGCTATCGCAAACTGGGTGCCAAGATTCCGCGCGGCGTTTTGTTGGTGGGCCCTCCGGGTGCCGGTAAGACGCTGCTGGCCAAGGCCGTTGCCGGCGAGGCGGGCGTGCCGTTCTTTAGCATCTCGGGTTCCGACTTTGTCGAGATGTTCGTGGGCGTCGGCGCCAGCCGCGTGCGCGACCTCTTTAAGGAGGCCAAGTCCCAGGCTCCCTCGATTATCTTTATCGACGAGATCGATGCCGTGGGACGTCAGCGCGGAGCCGGTCTGGGCGGCGGCCACGACGAGCGCGAGCAGACGCTCAACCAGCTGCTGGTCGAGATGGACGGTTTTGAGGAAAGCGAGTCGGTCATCCTGATCGCCGCAACCAACCGTCCCGATATTCTGGACCCGGCATTGCTACGCCCCGGTCGTTTTGACCGCCAGGTCACGGTCGACCGTCCGGACGTAAAGGGCCGCGAGCAGATCTTGCGCGTGCATGCCGAGAACAAGCCGATGGACGAGGACGTTAAGTTTGAGAAGCTCGCCCAGATGACCGTTGGCTTTACCGGTGCCGATTTGGCGAACCTGCTCAACGAGTCTGCGCTGCTGGCCGCTCGCCGTCATCGTTCCGTGATCTCGATGAACGAGGTCGAGGACTCGATGGAGCGCGTGATTGCCGGACCGCAACGCAAGGGCCGTGTGATGACCGAAGCCGAGCGCACCACGATTGCCTATCATGAGAGCGGCCATGCCCTGGTGGGCCACATCTTGGAGCACTCCGATCCCGTCCACAAGATTTCGATTGTCAGCCGCGGCCAGGCTCTGGGCTACACGCTGCAGCTTCCGCAGGAGGATCACTTCCTCAAGACCAAGAACGAGATGCTCGACGAGCTTGCCGTGTTCTTGGGCGGCCGCGTTGCCGAAGAGCTCATGTGCGATGACATCACGTCGGGCGCGAGCAACGACCTGGAACGCGCGACCAAGATGGCGCGCGAGATGGTTACGCGTCTGGGCATGAGCGAGGAGCTGGGCACGCAAGTGTTTGGCGAGGCACAACATCAGGTGTTCCTTGGTCGTGATTACGCCGATCACCAGGATTATTCCGAGGAGACGGCTCGCCGCATCGACGTCGAGGTCCAGCGCATTATGCGTGAGGCCCATCGTCGCGCGGTCGAGATTCTGGATGCCCGCCGCGATCAGCTCGATCTGATGGCCAAGGTGCTGCTTGAGCGCGAGACCGTCGAAGGCGATGCCGTGAATGCCCTGCTCGACAACGAGTGGGATGCCTACCTTGAGCGCGAGGGCGATATCCTGGCGGCCAAGGAGGAGCGCAATGCCAAGGCGGCCGGCATGCCGACCAAGAAGCGCGCGCCTCGCATGAGCGAGGAAGAGCTGGCGGCTGATGCCGCGGCATTTGCGCAGGCGGCCATGCAGGAGGATGCCGAAGCCGCATCCGATGATGCCGGCGATGACTGTGCCGTCAATGCCGGTGCCGACACCGACGACGACAAATAGCCCTTGTAACAAAAGCCTCCGCGGGGAAACCTGCGAAGGTTTTTTCTTTTGAGCGATATGGGGCCATCTGTTGATTGGGGACAGACTTAAATGAGCGTTTTCACGCATTTAAGTCTGTCCCCAATCAACATTACTGCGGCACTTTGCTCGGCTAAAGCGTACAATAGCGCCTATGCGAAAGGGGAACAGATGATCAACGAAACTATGTATGCTCGCGGTGCGGAAAGCTCCATCATCCGCGAGATCTTTAGCTATGGTCTTGAGCGCAAGGCACAGATCGGTGCGGAGAACGTATTCGATTTTTCGCTGGGCAACCCGAGCGTTCCGGCGCCCGCTGCCGTGGCGGAGTCCATTAAGAAGGCCTTGGAGCTGCCGAGTGACCAGCTGCACGGCTACACCCCCGCACCGGGCCTGCCGCAATGTCGAGCAGCCGTTGCCGAATCGCTCAACCGCCGCTTTGGCACGAGCTATGAGGGCAAGGATGTCTTTATGACCGTGGGCGCAGCGGCTTCGCTCACCTGCACGCTCAACGCCGTTACGAACCCGGGCGATGAGGTTATTGTTATCGCCCCGTACTTCCCGGAGTATCGCGTGTGGATTGAGAAGGCCGGCTGCACGTGTGTCGAGGCGCTCGCCGATGAAGACACGTTCCAGCTGAGCGTGGATAACGTGCTCAGGGCGATCAGCGAAAAGACGGCGGCCGTCATCATCGACTCGCCCAACAACCCGACCGGTGCCGTATATACGCGCGACACGCTGACGCGACTGGCCAATGTTCTGCGCGAGGCCAACGCTCGGCGTGATCCCGAGAATCCGATTATGCTCATCTCGGATGAGCCGTACCGCGAGATCGTGTACGGTGCCGAGGTGCCTTGGGTGCCCTCGATCTACGAGAACACCGTTGTGTGCTACTCGTATTCTAAGTCGCTGTCGTTGCCGGGTGAGCGCGTTGGCTGGATCTTGGTTCCCAACACCAATCCGCAGGCTGCGCGTCTGATGCCGGCCGTTGCGGGTGCTGCCCGTACGCTGGGTTTTGTATGTGCACCGGCGCTCTTCCAGCGCGTGATTATCGATTGCATCGATGAGCCGAGCGATATCGAGGCCTATGCTCGCAACCGCACGGCGCTTACCGACGCCTTGGCGGACTACGGCTATACCTATGTTGAGCCGGACGGTGCTTTCTACCTGTGGGTGAAGGCACTCGAGCCCGATGCGAATGCGTTTTGCGAGCGCGCAAAGAAGCATGAGTTGCTTGCGGTTCCCTCGGACAGCTTTGGCATGCCGGGTTGGTTCCGCCTGGGCTATTGCGTGAGTTACGAAACGATCATCAATTCGCTACCCGCTTGGAAACAGTTGGCGGACGAGTATCGTTAGAAGTAAAGCGCTCTGCCTACAATGTTTTACGTGAAACGGGGTTTGGTGTTAAGCCGGACCCCGTTGTCATGGACGTTGTGTCTTTGGGATGGAGTGGTTTTACGACTATTGAAGGCTATGCGTACAATGAATATAAGCGACGGCCATGCCAGATAAGGAGACCCGATGCCCTACCTGCTTTCTTGTGACATTCATACCCATACGATGTTCTCTGCGCATGCATATTCGACCATTGAGGAGAATGTGTACTGGGCGGCAGAGCGTGGCCTGCAGGTGCTTGGATCTGCCGACCATCTGAGCTCTATGGTTACGGCTTGCCCTAATGACCTGCGCAGTTACCAGTTCTTTATCAACCAGGATATCTGGCCGCGCATTTGGAGCGGCGTGCTGGTGCTGCGTGGCGCCGAGGCCGATATCGTTTCGCTGGACGGAAGTCTGTTTGGCGAGGACACTCCTGTCACGCTCGATATTGCCGGCGATTCGTATAGCCGTCAGCATTCGCTGTTCGATTTGGTTACGCGTAATTTGGATTATTTGGTTGCAAGCGTGCATAATCCGCAGATTGCTGAGGGCGCGACGATGGCCCAGACGACCGAGATGTATATCAACGCCCTGGAGCACCCCAAGGTGTTCATGCTGGGTCACACGGGGCGCTCGGGCGTGCCGTTCGATATCGACGAGGTGCTGTTGGCTGCTAAGGCCAAGCACAAGATTATCGAGATCAACAACCATAGTCTTGAACACGGTGTCGATGCCGAGCATTGGGGCGCATGCCGCAAGATTGCCGAGCGTTGCGCCGAGCTGGGCGTAGGTATTGGTGTGTCGACCGATGCCCACATTGGTATGGCCATTGGCAAGCTCGATCACGCCCGCAAGTTGCTCGACGAGATTCACTTCCCGCTGGATTTGATCGTGACGCGCGACCGCGAGACGCTGCTGCGCGAGATGGCTGCAGCCGGCGTGTGCGACCTGCGCAAGGGCATGTAGCGGAGTTTATAAATCAAGCGAAGGGGGCGGTCCAAGCGGGCCGCCCCCTTTCTTGTGCCGGAGAATTAGCGGCGTTCGAGGACCGCTACGGTTTCGGTATGGTCGGTGTGGGGGAACATGTCGACGGGCGTGATCTTGAGCAGGCGATAGCCTCCGTCGAGGAGCTGGTGCAGGTCGCGCTCTTGGGTCACGGGGTTGCAGCTGATATAGGTGATGCGGCGCGGCTTAAGTGCGCAGGCAGCTTCGAGGAACTCGGGGGTGGAGCCGGCGCGCGGTGGGTCGATGGAAAGGACATCGACGCGCTCGTTGTTGTCGGCGGCATCCAGGATGTAATCGGTGGCATCGTCGGCCATAAACCAGGCGCTGCGGGTAAGACCGTTGAGCTCGGCATTGCGGCGCGCGTCGGCAATGCCCGCCGGGTTGCGCTCCACGCCGAGCAGCATGATGCCGATGCCCTTGCTCTGGGCATCTTTAGCTGCGCAAAGACCGATGGTGCCGCTGCCGCAGTAGGCATCCATAAGCACATCGCCCTGGCGCAGGTCCATGCCGTCGATAGCGAGCTGATAGAGCAATTCGGTCTGCTGCGGGTTGGTCTGGTAGAACGCGGTAGGGGAGATGTCGAACTCGCAGCCGAGTAGCTGGTCGCGCATGCATTCGGCGCCATATACAATGTGGGTTTCCTCGCCGAGGATGGCGTTGCCGGGACGTCCGTTGATGTTTTGGGCGACGGTGACGATGCGCGGATCGAGTGCAGCGACGGCCTCAAAGAAATCCTGTGCATGCGGCAGGTCGCGCTGGGCGGTTACGAGGGTGATCATGATCTGGTCGGTGCGCCAGCCGCAGCGAACGACGGCATAGCGAAGCAAGCCCAGGTGCTTGTCCTCGTTAAAGGCGGGAATGTGCAGGCGCTCAGCTTCACGCGCGATGCCGTTAAGAATCTGACGGGCGCCCGGTGCCTCGACAGGGCATTCGGGAACAGCAACGATTCTGTGCGTGCCACGTTCAAAAAAGCCGCAGCGGACAGCGCCCTCTCTGCCGGGGGCAAAGGGAGTGGCGGCCTTATGGCGAAACCCGCGCGGCGCAGGATATTTGCCCGGGTCGCCCAGGGTGACGCCCATACCGCGAATGGGGTCGACGCTAATACCCTCGCGCTCGCAAAGAGCAGCAAAAAGCTCCTCCATAACAGCCTGCTTAGCTGCCAACTGCTTTTTATAAGGACGATTGAGCGCCGTGCACCCCCCGCAAGCTTTCATGATCGAACAGGGAGACTTGGGGTCCACAGCCTTACGCGCAGACGGAACCGGATTCTTATGCGGGCGCTTGGAACGAGTCTGAGATGCCTTGTCCTCGCTCCGACGAGAGCCGGGACGCTTGGCCTTAGCCTTGCCTTTGGCTGACTTGCCCTTCGCATCCTGAGACGACTTGGATTTCTTAGAAGATTTTTTCTCCTCCGACCCCTCAGCCGCCTCGATCAAAGCACGACGAGCCTTACGCTCCGCACGAGATTCTGCCATCAATAACTCCACTAATTCATGAATTAAAGCTGCAAGTATTGTACCGTGCCAAGCCAGCAGACGATATACAAGCGGTTTAATCGTGTCAGCGATAAGCCCAACGACGGTTGCCCGCCGCGTGAGGGGTGTGGGGTTAAGCTTATCGCGAGTTCCGCACGAACAGGAGGCCACTTAATGTGGCCTCCGTCGTGAGCAGGACTGTAGAGCAGGAAACTTAACCCCCACACCCCTCACGCGGCGGGCAAACCCTCCCTTGTACTTTATCAAGGTAGAGTGTATGATTCTGAACGTTACATGACTCACTTTACTTAACTAAAGTGCCACCAAGGGGGAATACCATGAATACCGATATGTCTCGTCGTCAGTTTGTTGGTCTAGCCGGCTCGTTTGCCACGGTGCTTGGCCTTGGTCTTGTCGGCTGCGGCGGTGGTGCCGGCAAGGGCTCCGCTGCTGGCTCTGCCGCGGCCAAGGATGTGAAGGGCGCTGCAGAGTCCAAGAAGCTTGTGGTGGGCTTTGATAAGTCCTATCCTCCGTATGGTTTTGTGGGCGACGATGGCGAGTACACCGGCTTTGATCTCGATTTGGCCAAGGCTGTTGCCGATAAGCAGGGCTGGGAGGTCAAATACGAGGCCATCGACTGGGACGCCAAGGATACGCTGCTCAACTCGGGTGCCATCAACTGCATCTGGAACGGCTTTACCATGGAGGGCCGCGAGGACGACTACACGTTCTCCGAGCCGTATATGCTCAACGAACAGGTGCTGGTGGTCAAGAAGGATGCGGGCATCAAGAGCTGGGACGATCTTGCCGGCAAGACCGTGATTACCCAGACTGATTCCGCTGCACAGGATGTGCTCGAGGGCGACCAGAAGGATTTGGCCACGACGTTTGCCACGCTCGATACCATCGGTGAGTACAACACGGCGTTTATGCAGCTCGAGAGTGGTGCGGTCGATGCCGTCGCCTGTGACCTCTCGATCGCTCAGTATCAGCTTGCCGCCAAGTCCGATGCCTATACGCAGCTCGACAAGCCGCTGTCCAGCGAGCACTACGCCGTTGGCTTTAAGAAGGGCGACACCAAGTCGGCCGACGCCGTGACTGAGTCGCTCAAGGCGCTCTACGAGGATGGCACGGTTAAGGACCTGTGTGACAAGTATGCGAGCTATGGTCTGTCCTTCGACAACTGGGTTTTGAAATAGCGGCTTTCCCAGGCACTCGATTTTGCCGTTCAAACCGTCGCTTGCGTACATTTAGTACGCGGCGCTCCTCTTTCACGGCAAACTCGGGCACCTGGAAAACCCGCTTTGACATTGGGTTCGCTGTTCTGTTGCTGTGAAAGAGAGCTTAGGTTGTCTATTCAGGTCATGATGCAGATGCTTGGCCAGGGATTCTTGGTCAGTTTGCAGCTGTTTGTGCTGACGCTGCTCGGGTCGATTCCGCTGGGAATCCCCGTGGCGTTCATGCGCATGAGTAAAATCGCGCCGCTGCGTTGGGTCGCGCGCATCTACATTTCGGTCATGCGCGGTACGCCGCTCATGCTGCAGATGTTTGCCATCTACTTTGCCCCGTATTACGTGTTCGGCATTTCGCTCACGCCCGATTCCAAGTGGACGGCGTGCGTTGTAGCGTTCATCATCAACTACGCCGGCTACTTTGCCGAGATCTATCGCTCGGGCTTGCAGTCCATTCCGCGCGGTCAATACGAGGCAGCCGAGGTGCTGGGCTATTCGCGTCTGCAGACATTTTTGTACATTGTGATGCCGCAAGTCGCCAAGCGTATTCTGCCGGCGATGGGCAACGAGATCATCACGCTGGTCAAGGACACGTCGCTGGCGTTTGCCATCGGCGTGGGGGAGATGTTCTCGACGGCTAAGGCGCTGGTCGCCTCGCAGGTGAGCATGGTGCCGTTTGCGATCGCGGCGCTGATTTACTGGGTCTTTAACTTCGTCGTCGAGATGCTGCTGGGCGCCGCCGAGACAAAATTGGATTACTACCATGACTAGATCGTTCCGCCGTTCTAGCGAACGGCGGACTGCTCGACGCTGCGCGCGTGCCTGACGGCCAATCTGCTCCTCAAGCCGTCGCTTGCGTACAGAAGTACGCGGCGCTCCTCTTTCGGAGCACATTGTCTCGCCAGTCACACGCTCGCTGACTTTTTAAACACATGGAGGTTCCCGTGTCCGGAACGGTAATGAATATATCGAACGCGCGCAAGGCGTTTGGCGGCAATGAGGTGCTCAAGGATATCTCGCTCGAGGTAAAGCGTGGCGAGGTCGTAGAGATTATCGGGCCTTCAGGCGGCGGTAAGTCCACACTTCTGCGCTGTGCCACACTGCTCGAGACACTTGACGGAGGCTCGCTCTCGTTTGGCGACCTTGCCGTTGCGACGGACGCGGGGTCGGGTGCGGTATATGCGAAAGGCGACGTGCCCAAGCGGGCGCGTTCGCGATTTGGCCTGGTGTTTCAGAACTACAATCTGTTTCCGCACTATACGGTGATGAAAAACATCACCGATGCTCCGATTCGCGTACTCAAGCGTCCGCGCGAGCAGGCCGAAGCACGTGCGCGTGAGTTGATCGCGCAGATGGGGCTTACGGGCAACGAGAACAAGGTGCCATGTGAGCTTTCGGGTGGTCAGCAACAGCGTGTGAGTATCGCCCGCGCCTTGGCGCTCGACCCGGAGATCTTGTTCTTTGACGAGCCGACTTCGGCGCTCGATCCCGAGCTAACGGCCGAGGTGCTGCGTGTCATTAAAGACCTTGCCGCGCAGAATATGACGATGGTGATCGTGACCCACGCAATGCAATTTGCGCGCGATGTTGCCGACCGCGTGGTCTTTATGGACGGCGGTCGCATTGTCGAGGAGGGTCCTGCCGAGCAGGTTATCGATCACCCGCGTGAGCAACGTACCCGTGAGTTCTTGAGCCGTATCGAGGGCTAGGCTCAGCTATATATTGAGATGAAGCCGCCGCAGGTCTTATGGTCTGCGACGGCTTTTATTTGTATCGATGGGGTTTAATAATCGCCTCGCATGCGTTCTTCTTCCTCTCGCCGCCTGTATTCATACGTGCGCCGAAAGGTATGCATGGATAGTCGTCCGTGAGGGTAGGGTGGTGCCATAGGACATTTGGAGGGTGAGTCGGCTCGGCTGCCGACCATGCTGCTCCCGGGACGGCACCGACCGCGAACTCTCCCCGTTGGCGTCGCGCATTGCGCGCGGCCCTGCAAGGAGGTCATCATGGGTGCTCCCAAGACCGGTAACGTAAGGAACGTGGTGCTCGTAGGCCAAGGCGGGGTGGGCAAGACCTCACTCGCCGAGGCCATGCTCCACCTTTCCGGCAAGACCGCCCGCCTGGGTGGCCACGACGGCACCAAGCCCACGCTCGACTATGACCCCGAAGAGGTCAAGCGTTCGTTCTCCATCTCGACGACCATCGCGCCGATCGACTGGAAGGGCGCCCGCATCAACGTGCTCGATGCCCCGTGCTATCCTGATTTTATCGGCGACGCCTTTGCCGCGATGAGCGTCTGCGAGACGGCTCTGTTTGTGGTCGACGCCGAGGCCGGCCCGCAGCCGACGACGGTTAAGCTCTGGTATGCCGCCGAAGACCTGCGTCTGGCGCGTGCGGTGTTCGTGAACCGTCTGTCGCGTTCCGAGGCCAGCTTTACGACCACCATGGACCTGCTGCAGGAGCGCTTTGGCACGCGCTTGGGCGCCGTGACCCTTCCTTGGGGCGAGGGCGAGGACTTTGACGGCATTATCGACCTGGTGCGCATGAAGGC
Source organism: uncultured Collinsella sp. (assembly GCA_900552295.1). GTDB lineage: Bacteria > Actinomycetota > Coriobacteriia > Coriobacteriales > Coriobacteriaceae > Collinsella. Next base: position 5,687 of record URZB01000004.1, on the reverse strand, counting down.
GCGCCATTGCAACGGTACCGAAGCCGTTGAGTCGGAGATTCCCGAGGAGTATCGTGCTCAGGCCGAGGAGGCGCACGACCATCTGTGCGAGCTAGTGGCCGAGGCTGACGACGAGCTGATGATGAAGTACTTGGAAGGCGAGGAGACGCTGACGCAGGAGGAGCTTGAAGGCCTGCTGTCGAAGGCGATCGCCGAGCGCATCTTTGTGCCGGTCTTTGCGGGCGATTGCATTAAGGAGCAGGGCGTCAACTCGCTGATGGACGACATCGCGACGTACTTCCCGGCACCGACCGACTATGGCGAGATGCCGCTTATCGACGGCGATTCGCTCAAGATCTCGAGCGATGACGACCGTCCGGTGGCATTTGTGTTTAAGACTCTGGCCGACCCGCAGCAGGGTCGCATCAGCTTTATCAAGGTGCTGACGGGCACGCTTGAGCCGGGCCTTGAGCTGATCAACGCCCGTACGCGCAAGAGCGACCGCCTGGCTCACCTGTATGTGATGTGCGGTCGCGACATGACCGAGGTCGGTCACGCCTATGCCGGCGACATCATCGTGGCGCCCAAGCTTGCTGCCGAGACGGGCGACACGCTCTCCATTACCGGCAAGGTCGAGGCGGCGGCGTTCAAGTTCCCCAACTCGCAGTACCGCATCGCCATCGAGGCCGAGAACCGCGGCGACGAGGAAAAGCTCTATACGTTTATCGAGAAGGCGTGCAAGGCCGATCCGACCATGAGCATCGATCGCGATGAGGAGACCGGCCAGACCATCATCTCGGCGGTGGGCGAGGCGCAGGTTTCGGTGCTGCTCAATCGTCTGGAGGACCGCACCAAGGTTGCGGCCAAGAGCGTGCCGATCCGTATTCCGTATCGCGAGACCATCCGACGCACGGCAAGCGCCCAGGGCCGCCATAAGAAGCAGACCGGCGGTGCCGGTCAGTACGGCGACTGCTGGCTGCGCGTGGAGCCGCTCATTGGGCCCGACGGCACGAGCGACGGTTATGAGTTTGTTGACGAGGTCGTGGGTGGCCGCATTCCGCGTTCGCTCATCCCTGCCGTGGACAAGGGCGTCCAGGAGACCATGAAGGACGGTATTATTGCCGGCTATCCGCTCACGGGCATTCGCGTCGCGGTGTATGACGGCTCGTATCACAGCGTCGACTCCAACGAGATGGCGTTCCGCGCGGCGGCTCGCATCGGCCTGCGCAAGGCGTGCGCCGATGCCGATCCGGTGGTGCTGGAGCCCATCGAGGAGATTACCGTGACCATTCCCGAGAGCTACGCCGGCGCCGTGATGGGCGACATCTCGGCCTCGCGCGGCCGTGTGACAGGCATGGAGACCGATGAGCGTGGCGATACCGTGGTTATCGCCCAGGCTCCGCTCGCCGAGCTGACGGATTACTCGACGCGCCTGCGTTCTATCACGCGCGGCACGGGTGACTTTACCATGAAGCCCGCCGGCTACGAGCAGGTGCCCTATGACGTTCAGGCCAAGCTGGTCGAGCGCTATGAGGAGGGTCGCGCTAAGTAGCGTGTGGTCTTGCGTGTAACATGCCCGCTGGTAGATGGGCCGCCCCGGCTACGTGCTGGGGCGGCCCTTTTTGATCCGTTCTCGACGGAAGGATTGCGGATCATTTTGGTTTTTGGGTTTGCGGCGGCCCTAGTCTCCGGATGCCTGGTTGCGGCCGGTGGCGTAATCGATCTGAACATGCGGCTGCACGTTGTAGCAGTACGCGTGGAAGCAGAGCGTCTTGCCGTGGTCCTCGACCGATTGTGCCTCCAGGCGAACGCCACGACAGACGAGTTCCTCCTCGTTGTACATGGGCGTGACGCGGTAGAGCACATGGTTGCCCGTGTCGCGGATGTAGCCGAGAATCTGCTCCTCAAACGGCAGCATGCCCGTTTCGTTGAGATAGCGCGTGCCGGTGAGGAGATTTTTGCGGTTGGCGTTTTCGCCGCAGAGCGACCAGGCGATAAGGTGGCAGCGGTTGTAGAGGCTCTGGCCCGGAATAAAGTCGTAGCGCTGCTGGTGCCAACCGGCAGGATGGATACGCGAGATATCGCCGCGCTCGCCTTGACCGAGTGATTCGGGGCCCACGCAGGCGAGTGCTTTGCGGGTGCGGCCCAGGCTGTCGAGCTTGGAGAACTTCTTAAAGCAGCCCTCTTCTGTAGCGCGCTCGTATTCATCGAGCGTGAATGATGGTGTGCCGAGCGGGTGCGTGCTGTCGGCGCGAAGGGCAACGTAGGGGTTGCCGGCGTAGTCGGGAATGCTGCTGAGATAAACACCGCGGGCGCGGTTGAGGTCGGGGTTTTCGACCTCGTCGATGGGGGTGGCGGCACTGTCCGCGGAAACGTCGTCATCGGTGTCGGTTGCGGCGGAATCGGAGCCATCGCCAGAGTCTTGGCCGTTTTGAGGGTCCGGGGAGCTCGCCGTTCCCGATTCGAGCCGGGCAACCAGGTCTGCCTCGTCGTCGGTGCGGCTGGGGCTCTCGTTTTGTTTTTCGGCCAGAGCCGCCGCCTGCTCATCGCTTTGCGGCGACAGCAGCTTGGGCGCCCCGTCAAGCGATCCCGTAAACAGCGCAAACCCTAGCACCACGGTGGTGCCGATGGAAAGTATTTGCTTGTAGGCGGGCTTGCGCGACATTGAGGCTCCTGGATGGACGGTTGGGAATCTACCAGTCTAGCAGGTGCCGCCCTTGGACGTTTGCTCGGTCGAATGCGTAAGATGTGAGGCAAGCGATACTGATGAGGTTGTACCGTATAGGCTGGGAAAGCGACATGCTTTTTTCTGCTGAGAACAATGCGAGAGAGAAGGCCCCATGTCCGGCATTATCCGTATAAGCGACGCGCGGCTCGAGGAGCTTATCGCCGAGGATGTCCCCTATATCGATCTTACGACGCATATCCTGGGAATCGGTGAGGCGCTCGGTGCGATGGAGTATTACACGCGCGAGAACTGCGTGCTTTGTTGCACGGAGGAGGTTGCGCGTATGGCCACTATGCTGAACCTGACGGTCGAGTGGTTTGAGCCCTCGGGAACCAAGGTTGAAGCCGGGCGGTCTTTTATGCGTGTACGCGGTTCGGCCGCCAATTTGCATCTGCTATGGAAAGTCGGCCTAAATATGTTCGACCACTACTCGGCTGTGGCAACCAAGACGCGCAAAATGGTCGACGCTGCGCATGCGGCAAATCCCATGTGCGAGGTGCTGACGACGCGAAAGAGCACGCCGGGCAATAGGGACCTACTGACCAAGGCGATCGTTGCGGGCGGAGCGTTTCCGCATCGCATGGGCCTTTCCGAGACCGTGTTGGTGTTCGACAACCATACCAGGTTTATGACAGCGCCTTCTGGGGCGACGGGACTCGATGCGTTTATTGAGCTTCTGCCCCAGATTCGTCGACGCTGCATCGAGAAAAAGTTGTTTGTCGAGGCGGGTGCCGATGATGCTCGCAGGCTGGTGAAGACGGGCGTTGACGGTATCCAGTTCGACAAAGTGCCGGTTGCCGAGCTGGGACCGCTTGTCGAGGAGCTGCATGGAATCGACCCCCATGTGGCCCTAGTTACGGCGGGAGGGATTCGCCCCGACAACGCTGCCGAGTACGCGTCGACTGGCGTTGATGGCCTCGTGACCACGTCCTGCTATACGGCGAATCCCGTCGATATGAGCGTCAAGATGTTCGCCTAGCGCGTCGCCGCGCGTTTGCCTGGGCAAACGCGCCCAATAATAAAACGCTTCTTTCTTTGCGGGTCCATGTTCGCCAAACACAGTTGCGGTGGAATAGTTCCTGTTGGAGCCCGATAGGCCGCAAAACAGGAACTATTTCACCGCAACTTATCGGGATGCAGGTTACTGATTCATGGCACCGTGAATGTAGGGGGTGACCTTGGGGGAGATATGGTCGCAGCCCAGCTCGCGCAGCGCGGACTCGATGGCGGCGGGCAGCGGGGTCTTGCCCTTGTCGTCGACAGCGACACCGCCGAGGGCGGCAATCTTGGCGACATCTGCGGGTGCGGCCTCGATATGCATGCAGCCGCCGACCAAGCGCGCGCGTACCTGTGCCAGATCAAGATCGTGCAGGTAATCCTCGCAGGCGCGGATTAAATCGACTTTCTCGCGCGTAAGCTCCTCGCCCGTGGGGACGCGGGTGGCAAGACATGCTCCCGCCGGTAGGTTCCAAACGGGATAGCCCCATGCGCGCAGCAGCTCGCGCTCTTCGTCCTTGGTAAAGCCGACCTCCATAAGGGGCGAGCGTACGCCGAGCTCTTCTGCCGCACGCATGCCGGGGCGGTAGTCACCGCGATCGCTTGCATTGCTGCCATCGATGACGGTGGGAAAGCCGAGCGACTTGGCGTGGTTGACGATGGCGGTAAAGCCGGCGTGCTTGCAGTGGTAGCAGCGATTGGCATCGTTGCAGGCTACCTGGGGGAGCTGCAGCTGATCGACCGAAAGATTGAGCACGGGGAGCTTAAAATGCGGCCCCTCATTGGCCTGTCCATCAACGGACTGCTCAAACGAAGCCTGTTCGGGCGTGCCGATGAGCGGCGTGGTGAGATGGACGAGGAGGGTATTGGTAGGCATGATGCGGGCGCATACGGCGGCCAAAAAGCTGCTGTCGACGCCGCCGGAAAACCCGATAGCCACGCGCCCGTATGCCAAAAGCAGCTGTTCGAGCGCCGATAGCTTGTCTTGAAGCTCCTCTGCGGGTGCCGTGGTGTCTAAAATCATGAAACGTTCCTTATCGTTGAGTACTCGATCGAAAACTATAATCCTAATGCGTTACTTGCCATAAGACTTCTATCTGTGCAACGAAAGTGCAATATGGCATATACGTTATATACAAGTTGCCAAATGCGGTAGAGTTGCAGCAACGCGACAGCGAGAGTCGATGGGGGACCGATATGATCAAGGCTGTTATTTTTGACATGGATGGAACGCTGGTCGATACCGAGCGTTTGGGGATTAAGGCCTGGAAGGCAGGCGCCGCTGAGCTGGGGCTCGCGATTGATGAAGCGCTGATCCATCAGTTTATCGGCCGCACGCTACCCGATGTCATGGACATCCTCGATAAGCATTACGGCAGCCACGAGACCGCCGAGGCGATCTACGTCCGCCACAAGGAGATTCGCGACGAGATGGTCAAGACCGATCTGGAACTTAAGGCCGGCGCTGCCGAGTGCATAGACGAGCTGTTGGCTGCGGGCTATCACGTAGGCCTTGCAACGTCATCGCGCCATGTTACGGCCGAGCGCAACCTTAAAGCATTCGGCCTCTTTGACAAGTTTGAAACGGTAACGTGTGGCGAGGACGTCGTGCACGGCAAGCCCGACCCCGAGATGTATCTGCTCGCCTGCGAGCGCGCGGGCTTTGCTCCCGAGGAATGTGCCGTGGTCGAGGATTCGCGCAACGGTTGCGTCTCGGGCATTACGGCCGGCTGCCATGTCTTTGCCGTCCCCGATATCGTGCCGCTGCCGCAGGACGTGGTGGATGGCTGCGAGGCCGTGCTCGATACGTTGTTCGACCTGGCGGCGGCAATCAAGGCTGTGCGCTAGAAAATTGCGGCGTTAAAACGAGCGATTGCTCACGTTTACGCTTAAGCAAAAGGGGCCCGGCAATGGTCGGGCCCCTTTTGCGGCTTATAGGACAAAATGTGTGTCTACTTTAGGGGCATCGGCGCAGGTCGATGCC
>URZB01000003.1 GCA_900552295.1 uncultured Collinsella sp. | reverse complement strand
CACCTTGTCTCAAATGCGACCCGCTCGCTGTCCGTCCTCTACCTGCGGCGTTGCCTTGCTCCGGATGCGGTAGTCATGGGGGACGTTCTTAAATGACTAGTCGAAGGGACACTCTTACACCAAATCTGCCGGCCCTCGCCGGGCTCGTCCTTTACTTTACCGAGATAAAGTGAACGCGCAGATTCGTAACCCACTTGCAACCGTTCTATGGCACGATATTGAACGAATGTATGCTATGCGCCCAAATCTTTTGGGCAGAGTGGGAGACAGTATGGTCAAGCTGTACGAGGACGGCATCTACCTGCGCGGCGGCAGCGAGGTTGTGCCTGCGGCCGAGGCCGCCGAGCGCGGTATTACGCAGACGCCCGAGGATGCCAAGCGCGGCACCATCGCGTATTCGATCCTCCAGGCACACAATACGTCCGGAGATCCCGAGGCGCTCAAGATTCGCTTCGATGCCATGGCGAGCCATGACATCACCTTTGTCGGCATCATCCAGACGGCGCGCGCCTCGGGCATGGAGCAGTTCCCGCTGCCTTACGTGCTCACCAACTGCCATAACTCGCTGTGCGCCGTGGGCGGCACCATCAACGAGGACGACCACGTCTTTGGCCTTTCCGCGGCCAAGAAGTACGGCGGCATCTTCGTCCCGCCGCACATCGCCGTCATCCACTCCTTTATGCGTGAGAACTTCGCCGGTTGCGGCAAGATGATCTTGGGTTCCGACTCGCACACCCGCTACGGCGCCCTGGGCACCATGGCCGTGGGCGAGGGCGGCGGCGAGTTGGCCAAACAGCTGCTGCGCGACACCTACGACGTTGCCTATCCCGGCGTCGTCGCCATCTACCTCACGGGCGCCCCACGCCCCGGCGTCGGTCCGCACGATGTGGCGCTCGCCATCATCCGCGCCGTCTTTGCCAAGGGCTACGTCAAGAACAAGGTCATGGAGTTTGTGGGCCCCGGCATCGCGAGTATGACGACCGACTACCGCAACGGCGTCGACGTCATGACCACCGAGACCACCTGCCTTTCCTCCATTTGGGCAACTGACGAGGACACACACGCGTTTTTGACCATGCACGGCCGCGGCGACGACTACCGCGAGCTCAAGCCCGCCGATGTCGCCTACTATGACGGCTGCGTCGAGGTCGACCTGTCGAACATCAAGCCCATGATCGCGCTGCCGTTCCATCCTTCCAACGGCTTTGAGATCGAGGAGCTCAACGAGAACCTCGAGGACATCCTGCATGAGGTGGAGCTCGAGGCCGCCAAGATCGGCGAGGGCAAGACGCACTTTAGCCTGCTCGACAAGATCGTCGACGGCAAGCTGCACGTGCAGCAGGGCGTTATCGCCGGCTGCTCGGGCGGCAACTACGACTCCGTGGTCCAGGCTGCCCGCGTGCTCAAGGGCGCCAACACCGGCTGCGGCGAGTTCTCGCTGTCGGTCTACCCCACGAGCCAGCCCGTGGCGCTCGAACTTACGCGCCGTGGCTACATTTACGACCTTATGGAAGCCGGCGCGATCGTGCGCACGGCGTTCTGCGGTCCGTGCTTTGGCGCCGGCGACACGCCTGCCAACAACGGTCTGTCCATCCGCCACACCACGCGCAATTTCCCCAATCGCGAGGGTTCCAAGCCGGGTAATGGCCAGCTGAGCGCCGTGGCCCTGATGGACGCCCGCTCCATTGCGGCAACGGCTGCCAACGGCGGCGTCCTGACGCCGGCGACCGACCTGCCCGAGGAGACTTGGGACGAGGCCTGCGAGTACACCTTTGACGACGCGCCGTACAAAAAGCGCGTGTACTGGGGCTTTGGCAAGGCGGAGCCTGCCGACGAGCTGGTCGAGGGCCCCAACATCAAGCCGTGGCCCGCGATGGAGCCCCTCGGCGACGACATCCTGCTCAAGGTGTGCTCCAAGATCATGGACCCGGTCACCACGACTGACGAGCTCGTTCCTTCGGGCGAGACGAGCTCCTTCCGCTCCAACCCGCTGGGCTTGGCCGAGTTTACGCTCAGCCGCCGCGACCCGGCTTACGTGGGCCGTTCCAAGGAGGTTGACGTGGTGGAAAAGCGCCGCGTTGCCGGCGAGGCAGCAGGCGACCTGGCGGCACTCGATGCCGAGCTTGCCGGCGTGTTTGAGGCGCTGGCCGGCGCGGGTGTCGCGGCCGATGCCAAGGCGACCGAGTACGGCTCCATGCTCTACGCCAAGAAGCCCGGTGACGGTTCTGCCCGCGAGCAGGCCGCGAGCTGCCAGCGCGTGATTGGCGGCCTGGCCAACATCGTCCACGAGTACGCCACCAAGCGCTATCGCTCCAACGTGATGAACTGGGGCATGGTGCCCTTCCAGATGGAGGCCGAGCCCAACTTTGAGGTGGGCGACTACGTCTTTGTGCCGGGTATCCGCGCCGCGCTCGATGGCGACCTGAAGGACATCGCCGCCTACGTGGTACGTGCCGATGGTGCGGTCGAGCAGATTGAGCTCTACATTGCCGATATGACGGCAGAGGAGCGTGCCATCGTCAAGGCCGGCTGCCTGATCAACTACAACAAGTTCAAGGCCGCTGCCGAGTAACTCTGCTGTACGCCCCGGACACACCTTTCCCTCGTGCTCACGCGCTTCGCGAGGGTCGCCCGAGGGAAAGGTGTGGCCGGGGCTACCGCGACGTTCTCATTGGGTCTTGAGGGACGCTAATAAATAGACCTGCTTGATGCCGCCTCTTTTTATTGGGGCGGCTTCTTTGTTGGACCACCACAATGGGGACAGGCACCTTTGTGGTGGTCCGCGGTTTGTCTCGTTCTGTAATAGGTAGACCCTTATTTGCCGAGTAGTTGTTACAGATCTAGATAAACGGGCACCGCTGAACAATTCATCTCGATCTGTAACATCTGGACCCAAAAACGGCCGCTAGATGTTACAGATTGAGATGGTGAACGCCGGGGCCGAAGATCACCACAAAGGTGCCTGTCCCCTTTGTGGCGGTGGGGGGCGAGCTCGATGTTGCCGTGCTCGTTGAACGACATTCTAATGAGCGTCCCTACAGGATTTCATCCGGGCTGGCGGGTTTGGTTGTTTTGGGGATGCCGAGTTTGGATGACGCGAAATCGTCAACATTGTCCTTGATTCCGTCTCTGGTGTAGACGGTGACCATATAGGTGCTGTGTCCAAATTCGCTCTTGTTGCGCATCGCCCAGGCCTGCCAGTAGGCAGCCCTACCTCGTCCCCTGATTTCTCCGATGCGACGGAGTTCTGTTTGCATCAGCTTCGGGTCATTATTGATGGTTCGACCGACCTCGTCGGTGAGCCCGCACTGTCCAAGTAGCTTGTCGAGGACTTGGTTCATGTGGCGCTCGTCGGTGTTTGGAGCATAGTCGTAGGCGAGGGTGATGGAATCGAGGGGCTGGTCGTCGATCAAATAATTCATCGCCTGAGGTTCAAGGCAGAAATAAGGAGGCCGTCCGTCGATCTGACCGAGCAGTGGCAACTTTGACCGCCAAATTCCGGTGGGAATTCCATCTTCGTAAAACACGCCGCGACAGATAAAGGAAAGCGAGGTGGCACGCGAGCCGGCGTCGACCATTCCGCGTAAATCGAAGGGCGAGGCGATGCCAAGGGAAAAGGGCGTGATGACGATAAGGAAGAGCATCACGATGGGTACGGCGAGAATGGCGATGACGTTGCGACCGGTGGAATGAGGCGGCTTCATATGCGCTCCTCGAGACAAAGATCTGTTGAGGATAGGCAGAAATGGATATGTTCAGAGAACAATTCAAGTTTAATCTCATGGTGCGAGATGGTCGACCGTTAGCGTCGAAAACCACCACAAAGGTGCCTGTCCCCTTTGTGGTGGTGAGAAGCGCGCGGCTTCTTTTGGTAATAGTGTTAGCTGGCGGTATCATTAGTGCAGTTGGCGAAGGTTTGCATTGTGGGGTGTTTTGCCGTGAGCCGTTCTGCCCGTATTGGATTGATTGTCTTGGCGCTTGCGATCGCTGTGGTTGGCGCGGGCGCTGTCGGTATGGCATTTCTACCTGCTGCGGTGACAGAGCCGGTGGTCAAGCCTGTGACTCAATCTGTCGAACTTCTGACCGGCGACGACAAGCCCGAGACCATTACCGTTGATTTTGATGAGCAGCCGGCTGTGCTGGGTATTAGCAATTATCCGCGTATTCAGCTTGGGGCCATGCGCTATACCACGGATACAAGCCTGATCGATAGGGCGTCCGAGCTACTCAAGGGCAAAACATTTAAGCGTTGGTACGGATATGCGTCCTATCGGGCAAAAGCGAACGACATGGTTGGCGGATGCCACTCTTCCATCGAGCTGGACACTGCAAACGGCGCAAAGTTATGTGATGTCTCGTACGATCCGGGCTACGAGGGCAATGAGGGTCCGGGCATCTACATCATGGACGGCGATGTCGCCTATGTCATGGAGGGCGACCAGACCGAGCTCAACGATTTTATGGGTCAGTGTATCCAAGATGCCTATAAACAGACCTGCTTGCCTGACCCGCAGACTGCACGCGATAGTGGGTCTGCCCGTACATGGCTGTTCGAGGATGAGATGCCCTGGAGCGGCGAATCGGGAAGCACGGGTTCGGCAAGTAAATAGAGACTGCAACCACCACAAAGGTACCCGTCCCCTTTGTAGTAGTTCTCGGTTTGTCTCGATCTGTAACATCTTGGCCGCTAAAAGCGGGCCTGGTGTTACAGATTTAGATTTTCGATTCGGGTGTCTTCTGTTCGTCTCGTTTTGTAACAGATAGGGCTCTATTTGCCGAGTAGATGTTACAGATTGAGACAAACGGGCGCCGTTGGTCATTTCGTCTTGATTTGTAACATCTGGAGCCATAAACAGTCGCTAGATGTTACAGATTGAGATAGTAAGGGGACGAGGCCGTAGCGGGTGAGCGTGCCTGCCCCCTATCTCTTAATCACTCAGAAAATCTTATATATAGAGACTTAGATTTGTGTATAAGATCGCGCAAAGCTGGCAACAATACTTCTCGAACAACGTGAAGCCGCCCCGTAGGGCGGCCACCCCAAGAGAGGTGATTCCATGAGAATCGATAAGCTAGCAATGACGTCGCGCGAGGCGCTGCAGACCGCCATGAGCACGGCTGCCGATGCGCAGGCCGGCGCGGTGGAGCCGATTCATCTGCTGTCTGCCCTGCTCGGTGCCGGCGAGCGCAATATCTCCGTGATCATCGAGCGCATCGGTGCCGACCCGGCTCAGCTCGCACGCTCCACACAGGATGCCATCGACCACGCGCCCAAGGTTTCGGGCGAGGGCCAGCAGATGGGCCTGTCCAACGAGCTCGTCCGCGTCATCGAAAAGGCCGAGAAGAAGGCCACCAAGATGGGCGACAGCTTTGTGGTGACTGAGCATCTGCTGATGGCGCTTGCCGAGGACAAGGGCGAGGCGGGCCGCGTACTGCGCGACGCCGGCGTCACCAAGGAGCGCATCGAGCAAGTCTACGAGGAGCTGCGTGGCGATGACCGCGTGACGTCTGCCGAGGACAAGACTCAGTTTGAGGCGCTGGAGCAGTACGGTCGCAACATCTGCGATCTGGCCCGCGCCGGCAAGCTCGACCCGGTCATCGGCCGTACCGATGAGATTCGCCGCACCATCCAGGTCCTGTCCCGTCGCACCAAGAACAACCCCGTGCTCATCGGTGAGCCGGGCGTCGGCAAGACGGCCATCGTCGAGGGCATTGCCCAGCGTATCGTGGCCGGCGACGTGCCGAGCACCCTGCGCGACCGCGACCTTATCGAGCTCGACATGAGCGCGCTGGTCGCCGGCGCCAAATACCGCGGCGAGTTCGAGGACCGCTTGAAGGCCGTGCTCAAGGAAGTGCAAAAGTCCGAGGGCAAGGTCATCCTGTTCATCGATGAGCTCCACACCATCGTGGGCGCGGGTGCCACCGAGGGCTCCATGGACGCCGGCAACATTCTCAAGCCGGCGCTTGCCCGTGGCGACTTGCACGCGATCGGCGCGACCACGCTCGACGAATACCGCAAGTACATCGAAAAGGATGCGGCGCTCGCGCGTCGTTTCCAGACCGTGATGGTGAGCGAGCCTACCGTCGAGGACACCATCTCGATCCTGCGTGGCCTCAAGGAGAAATACGAGATCTTCCACGGTGTGCATATCACCGATAGCGCGCTCGTGGCAGCTGCCGACCTCTCCGATCGCTACATCGCCGACCGCTTCCTGCCCGACAAGGCCATCGATTTGGTCGATGAGGCGGCAAGCCGCCTGCGCATGGAACTCGACAGCATGCCGGTCGAGATCGACGCCACCACGCGTCAGCTCACTCAGCTGCAGATCGAGGAACAGGCGCTCATGAAAGAGACCGATGACGCCTCCAAGGAGCGTCTGGAGGCCCTGCGCCAGGAGATTGCCGAGGTCCAGGAAAAACTCAACGTGCAAAAGGCCGGCTGGCTCAACCAGAAGAACGCCATTGACCACGTGCAGGAGCTTAAGAGCCAGCTTGACGAGGCCAAGAGCGAAGAGGAGCGCGCGACGCGTAACGGCGACCTGGGCCGTGCGTCCGAGCTGCGCTATTCCGTGATCCCGGGTCTGCAGCAACAGATTCAGGATTCCGAGGCTGCGCTCGAGGCACAAAAGCAGCAGGACGGCGAGGGCCTCAACGAACAGGTGACCTCCGATGAGATCGCCGAGGTCGTGAGTGCCTGGACCGGCGTGCCCGTGTCCAAGATGATGCAGGGCGAGCTCGACAAGTTGAAGGGCTTGGAGGGTGAGCTGCATAAGCGCGTCATCGGCCAGGACGAGGCCGTCTCCGCCGTCGCCGCAGCTGTGCGCCGCAGCCGTGCGGGCCTCTCCGATCCGGACAAGCCCATTGGCAGCTTCTTCTTCCTGGGCCCCACCGGCGTGGGTAAGACCGAGCTCGCCAAGGCTCTAGCCGAGTGCCTGTTCGATGACGAGCGCGCACTCGTGCGTATCGACATGTCCGAGTACATGGAGAAGTTCAGCGTCCAGCGTCTGATCGGTGCGCCCCCGGGATACGTCGGCTACGACGAGGGCGGCCAGCTCACCGAGGCCGTGCGCCGTCGTCCGTATTCCGTGATCTTGCTCGACGAGATGGAGAAGGCTCACCCGGATGTCTTCAACGTGCTGCTGCAGGTGCTTGACGACGGCCGTCTGACCGACGGTCAGGGTCGCCAGGTATCCTTCAAGAACACGATCATCATCATGACGTCTAACGTGGGCTCCAAGGCTATCGCTGAGCTTTCCGGCAAGGACGAGGAGGAGATGCGCCATCAGGTCGACGCGGCCATGGCTCAGACCTTCCGCCCCGAGTTCCTCAACCGTATCGACGATATCGTGGTGTTCCATCCGCTCGGCATGGCGCAGATCGAGAAGATCGTCGACATCCAGCTCGCCGACGTCCGCGCGCGTCTGGCCAAGGAGCGCATGACGCTTGCCATCACCCCGGCGGCCAAGCAGATGCTCGCCGTGGGCGGCCTGGACCCGGTCTTTGGCGCCCGTCCGCTCAAGCGTCTGGTCCAGCGCGAGGTCGTGGATGCCATCGCCGCCGCTATCATCGACGGCACGGTGCGCGAGGGCGATCAGGTGACGGTCGATGTCGACAAGGACGGCGGCTTTACCGTCGTGTGCGACAATACGCCGGCGGCCACCTACGAGGTCCCCGACGCTGAGTAGATTTTTGGGGCCGGCTTTAAAACCGCCCCTCATCGCAAAACGCCAAGGGCGGCGGATCCAATTGGGTCCGCCGCCCTTTTTCGTGCGACAATCGATGATGTTGAGCATGAGTACATGGCAAGGAGATATGCAGATGAACGTCGAGATCAAGACGAACACGCCGGCGACTAACGCCGCGTCCGCCGCACCAAAGCCCGCACCGAAACCGGCGCCCAAGCCGTGCGACCCCTACATTCGTGCCGAGAACGAGGACGATGACGGTTACGACCCCTACAGCGACCGACGCCCCGAGCGTGAGCCGATGTTCGAAGCTGACCCGTGGCGCTAATTGCATCAAGTAGCTAATTTGGCGATGATTTTCTGGGACGGGGTAGTCAAAAAAGTCCCGTCCCAAATCGACTGTCCAGGGAGTCGCATTCGAGCTTGGTTGTCCTCTCGGCCACTCGGCATCCTTCGAGCAGTAATAGTGAAAAAACTTGCTTAAGTGTTAATCAAGTCAGATATAATCTTGCTCTCTAATTAATCAAGAATCACTATAATTTTGATTAGCTAGAGAGCAAGATTGGAGAATAATGGCATTCAACGACTTGATCGCCCAGAAAATAAAGGACTTTGAACAGCAGGGGGTTCCGCAGGTCTTTGAGCGAGACCTTGATCTAGGAAACCCACAGGAGCCAAAGCGCGACAACATCGTAAATGTGATTGTGGGGGCCCGCCGTTGTGGAAAGACGTATCGCCTGTATCAGGAGATGTGGCGGCTTCAGAACCGGGGCGTCGAGCTTGACCGGATGCTATACTTCAATTTTGAGGATGAGCGCTTGCGCCCGTATGAGCCATCGCTGCTGGCGGACGTGCTCGACACGTTCTATGCGCTGTATCCTGTTGCTCGAACCGAGGGCGCTTACATTTTCTTTGACGAGATCCAGGAAATTCCCGAATGGGGTGCGTTTCTGCGGCGTGTAGTCGATACGGAGAAAGCGACCGTCTATGTGACGGGATCTTCTTCTAAGATGCTGTCCTCAGAACTTAAGAGCGAGTTCAGGGGTCGTTCTCTTGTGCGAGAGCTTTTTCCGTTGAGTTTTTCGGAATACGTTCGATATAAGACGGGGAGCGTTCTCGAGTCAGATGCGACCTTTTCCCCGAGCGATGCAGCGCTGCTTCGACATCATCTGATCGGGTATCTTGAACGAGGGGGATTCATCGCGACACTTGAGCAGACGCCTGCAGACGCGATTCAGCTGCTACAGGAATATGCTTCGCGAACGGTCGCCATGGACGTCGTTGAACGTTACGACGTCAAGAACCCTCGCCTGGCATCGCTGTTCTTGACGCGGTGTATGGCATCTTCGGGACGAGAGCTGTCAGTGAACAAAGTGTACAACGAGTTCAAGAGCAGACAGATACCCGTCAGTCGTAATTCGCTCAGCGACTTACTTGAGTATTATGAGGACGCCTACCTGTTATTTTCTGTGCCGGAGTTCACGCGTTCACTGGCAAATAACATGCGGTCTGCGTCTAAGGTCTACGCTGTCGACCCTGCGATGTTTGGAGCATTCTCTCCGGCATCGGCATTGGACCAGGGCCAGAGGCTCGAGACCGCAGTGTTCAATGCGCTAAGAAGAAAGACTCCCGCGGTGAGGACCGGCTCGGTCTGCCGCCTGCTGATCAAAGAGAAGAGCAAAAGCCATGAGGTGGACTTTGTGGCTGGGGACGCGCTTCTCATGCGGGCTTATAGCCTGATTCAGGTGAGTGCGGATATGGCACGTGAGAAAACGCGCGAGCGCGAAATTGCCGCGCTTGATGCCTCGATGGCCCAGTTCGATCTTGGCGAGTCGGCAATCGTTACCATGGATGAACAGACCGATATTTCATGCGAGCACGGTGTGGTCCACGTTGTGCCCGCATGGAAGTGGCTCCTTGCCTAATCATCTATGGACCTGTGGGGTCAGGACCTCCTGGCTCCCTCATCACGGTTGGGGAGCACCTTGCTGCGCCAGGCTAGTCCTGGGCTTTGATACTCGGCAGCAGGATCTGCGCGAGGTAGTCGGTTTCGAGCTTAGTGGCACCATCGGCCTTGCCGTCTTTACCCACCAGGTCGTTCTTGATCTGGCTATACGTATAGCGGTTGCCGGTCGTAAGCTCGACAAGCTCAATGGCCGTGTCCATGGGGTAGGTTGACACGGGGTTCTGCGTCCGTCCGTTGATGGTCTGGGGCACCACGTACGGATAGACGGGGCCGCTGGCGTAGACGGTATAACCGTTGCCTAGATTGGCCGCACCCAAAACCGTATCGCCTTCATCGGGCGTAAAGCTCTCGCCCTCGCGCACCGCGACGAGCGTCACGAGCGGCGTATTGGCGTCGTCGCTCAGATAGATGCATAGCGTGCTTCCGTTTTGCCAAGTTGCGACCTTGCCGTACCACTCGACGGGAATATCGAGCTGGTAGAGGTCGGTTGCCTTGTGGCGAGCGTCAGCATCACGGGACGCCTGTGCCTTTTGCGCGCTCACGGCATTGACGGCGGCGTCGCGCCGCGCGGTTGCTGCCTGCTGGAGCACTTTGGCAGCCGCGGCGGAGCTCGCACCGCCCTCCTCGGCATACTTGGCGGCGGCATCGATCTGGTCGTCAGTCACCGTGTCGGCCGAAGGCACCTTGAGCTTAAAGGTGGCCTGGGCACTTAAATCCTGTCCATCGCTCTTAACGGTGACCTGCGTCTTGGTGGTCGGGACGGTATAGATGGTGCCGTCGGCCGCGATGGGGGAGGCAGCGATGGAGAGCGTGTAATCGCCGGGCAGCAGTTTGATGCCGCGGCCGTGCTCGTCAACATAGAGCGTTTCGCTCACGGAGGAGCCATCAGCGTCCTGACCGCTTACCTGTACGGGAATCTTGGAGCCGGTGGAACAGTCGAGGTCCGCGGCATGCACGCCAATCTGGACCGACATCATCGTGTGCGCACTGGCGGCGACAGCGGCAGCCTGCTCTTGCTGATATCCGTTCCAGGCAGCATAGCCTGCACCGCCGGCGACGAGCGCGACGGCCACGATGCCGGCGACCATCAGATTGCGGCGCTTGGGCGACATCTTGCGATGGCGAACCTCGGCCTCGCGTGCCGAGGGAACGGACGGTAGGGGAATATCGCCCATGGCGATGGTCTCGTCCACGGCTGGTGCGGAACCCAGGCCAGGAAGCTCGCGGGTCAGCGAATCCTCGGCCGGCAAGCTGTCGAGCAAGACGGTTTCCTCGCCCGTGTCGGATTCGGGCTGGTTGCCGGCCTCGCTTTCGGTGTCTTCGTGATCTGCCTCATCCTCGGCAGGCTCAACGTCGCCTGCATCCTGATCATCGGATTGCGCCTCGGTTTCCGGCTCATCCTGCACATCAACGCCCGAATCGTCAAACGCAATCTCATCGAGTGAAATCCGGTCTAAGCTCTCCAAGGCCTCAGCGCAAGCTTCTGCATCTTGGGCCGCATCCTCTTGGCCCATCGTCTCATCTTTCATATATCCCCCAAGCTCAATATCGGGACAACACTGTACCCAAAAATGGAGCCATATAAAGCGCGTGCGAAATATAAGATCCGATTTAACTCGAGCGCATCGTTCGGCCGCATCCTCGCGGCAGCAAAAGGCCCCCGGAACGCGAACGAATCACATTCCGGGGGCTCTGCAATGCGTTGAGTTGCGCGGAGCCGGCTATGCTGCTTCGCGCTCAAGCGATGTCTGCGTCAGGCGCGTTACTCGGCGTGCGCGTAATCCACCTTGGCGCGGCGAGCGGTAGCCTTCTCCCAATCGCTGGTGCCCTCAAAGACATCCTGCTTGTAGGGATTGCGGCCGAGCTTCTTGGCGCGGTAGGCGATGTAGATGATCGCGGCGACGTTGGCGACCAGAGCGGCGATCGAGACCGCGGTAGCGGCGCCGGGGTCGAGCGTGGAGTGGGTCACAAAGATGGACTCCTCCTGGAAGTACGGGAACACCTGGGCAAACATGCACCAAATGGCCAGCGTAAAGGCGCGGTTCTGGATCCAGCCGCCCTTGTTCCAGATAAAGGCGGCGACGGTGGGCGCCAGAAGCAGCGCAAAGCCGCAGAACCAGGAGTGGGTGGGCAGGCAGTTGTAGGTGTAGCAGAAGTTCCAGATATCGTAGGCGATGATGTAGACCCAGGTCATATCGGGCCACAGCATGTCGGTCTGATCCTCGGAGGCGTAGACGCTCCACCAACCGGTCATGCAGAAGATGTTGATAATACCGGCGATGCCGTTGAACACGTTGTTCCAGCCGGCCAGCTGCGTAGCACCTTCGGAGGTGACCCAGGTGGACTCGCCCAGGACAAAGAAGTGATAGGCGCTCTCGAAGTCGGATACGACGGCAATCATGATGTTGATGGCGACGATCACAAACGGCCATGCGCGGAACCAATGTGCCTTGCCGATCTTGCCCCACTGGTACTTAATGGCAATGAAGCCCCAGCAGCCGGCCAGCGCCGCGTATACCTTGGCGTAGTGGAACCAGCTGTTCTGGTACACATGGGTGGGGTTGGTGAGCGCCCACTCGGCACCCTGCGAGACGCCGATGGCGATGGCGGCGCAGTAGATGGTCATGGCCAGCGGAGCCACGCCAAAGATGATTGCCGCGCCCAGCTTGGTGCGGCGGCCGACCTCGTTGAGCACGATCAGGCCAATAAAGACTATGGCCCAGCCGGCCCAGTGGATAAGGGTATCGCTACCCCAAACATCGAACAGCATGCTGCTCTCCTTTCACACGCCCGCGGCCCCTCTTCTGATCGCGGGCAGTTTGGCCAAATGTCGTCAGTTCTGGGGCTTGCGCTCCGGATACTTGGCGGTATAGCCCTCGATGTGGAGTGTCGAGGCGATGATTTCCTTGACCGTCTCGTCGGGCACATCGGGGTGCGTGCGGATATACATCAACAACCCCATGATGAGGGTGTAGAACGTCTCGTAGACATGGTCGATGCGTAGCTCATGATGGGCGACAAAGTCCACCACGGTGGTGTCGCAGATATATTGCGCCACGCGCTGGACCACGTTGTGCAAAAAGCCGCCGTAGAGCGCGCCGCTGCTTGAGGTGAGCGTACTCGGCAGCTCGTGGCCGCTGGCGACCAGGCGCTTAAAGAGCGGGGCGACGGTGTCGAGTGCGCCCTCGATATCACCGACGATGCGGTTGGCATTCCACTGCTCGAGCTCGGAGATAAAACCGTCGATCGCCTCGTCCATGACGGCGGTGACGGCGGCGTCCATGTCGGCGAAGTAGTGGTAGAACAATGAACGCGTGCAGCCGGCTCGCTTGGTCACGGCCGATACCGATAGGTGGGACACGCCCAGCTCGGAGCTTACGGTGCGCACGGCATCGAGGATCTCGCGACGGCGTTCGTCGCCCGTCAGGCGCTTTGCCGCGCTATCGGATGCGGGGACGGCATCGACCACAGAGGTACCTGCTGTGTTGTTGCCCATGTTTTGCCGCCTTTCATCCTCTTTTGCCTGACCGTTCGCCTAACAGTCTTGAATATTGTTGACGGTTCGTCAATACTATTTTTGACACAATGTCAACAATGGCGGGTGAACGGCATGGGGGCATGCCCAGCCTGCAAAAAAAGAGGGGCGCCGCGGTCCCGCCGGGCTGTGGCAAGAGAAGGGACAACCATGATTCTCAACGGACCGGGGATTAGCTACACCGAGCCCGATATCGGTTCGGAGTTCGTGCCGCCGCTGCCGGAGCATCCGCGCGAGGCCATTGTCAAGCTGTGCGAGCATTGCACCAACCGACTGCTGCATCGCGACGAGCTGCTGGGCTACGAGTACTGGTCGTTTGCCGAGGCCGCGACCGACGAGCAGGCCGAGGTGCTCTGCAAGATGAAGATGCGCCGTCCCTACACGCTGCCCGAGATGGTCAAGCTCACCGGCATGCCCGAGGCTCAGATCGAGAAGATGCTCGACGACATGAGCTACACGGGTCTGCTCGAGTACAACTGGGAAAATCCCGAGCGCGCCAAGCAGTGGGTGCTGCCCATGCTGGTACCGGGTTCCGCCGAGTTCCTCAACATGCGCGTGAGCCAGCTCGAAGAGCACCCGGTCTACGCCAAGTTCTTTGAGCAGGCGTCCAAGGGACCGCTGTCCAAGGCCACGCCGATGGTGCCGCCCGGAGGCGCCGGTATCGGCATGCACGTCATTCCAGTCGAGAAGGCCATCGACGCCGCGAGCACCTCGGTGCCGATCGAGCATATCGAGCATTGGCTCGACAAATACGAGGGTAAGTATGCCGCCAGCACCTGCAGCTGCCGCGCGAGCCGTCGCGTGATGGGCGAGGGTTGCGCCGACGACCCCGCCGACTGGTGCATTGCCGTGGGCGATATGGCCGACTACGTGGTCGAGACCGACCGCGGCCACTATGTGACGCGCGAGGAGGTCTACGACATTTTGCGCCAGGCTGAGGACAACGGCTTTGTGCACCAGATCACCAATATCGACGGCGAGAACAAGATCTTCGCCATCTGCAACTGCAACGTCAACGTGTGCTACGCCCTGCGCACCTCGCAGCTGTTCAACACGCCCAATCTTTCGCGCTCGGCCTATGTCGCCAAGGTCGAGAAGGACAAGTGTGTGGCCTGCGGTCGCTGCGTTGAAGTGTGCCCGGCCGGCGCCGCCAAGCTCGGCCAGAAGCTCTGCAGCAAAAAGGCCGGCGGACAGGTGCCCGAGTATCCGCGCCAGGAGCTGCCCGATGCCACCAAGTGGGACCACACCAAGTGGTCGCCCAACTACCGCAACGATAACCGTATCGAGACGCACGAGTCCGGCACCGCGCCCTGCAAGACGGCTTGCCCCGCGCACGTTGCCGTTCAGGGCTATCTGAAGCTTGCGGCACAGGGCCGCTATGACGAGGCGCTGGCGCTCATCAAGCGCGAGAACCCGCTGCCCGCTATCTGCGGCCGCGTGTGCAACCGCCGCTGTGAGGATGCTTGCACCCGCGGCCGTGTGGACGCCGCCGTGGCTATCGACGAGGTCAAGAAGTTCATCGCCCAGCGCGATCTTGATGCCGCGACCCGCTATGTCCCACCCGTGGTGACCCCGACGCGTGCCGGCGGCTTCGATCAGAAGATCGCCATCATCGGTGCCGGCCCGGCCGGTCTGTCCTGTGCCTTCTATCTGGCCGAGAAGGGCTACAAGCCCGTCGTGTTCGAGAAGAACGAGCGCCCGGGCGGCATGCTCACCTATGGCATTCCCAGCTTTAAGCTGCAGAAGGATGTTATCGAGGCCGAGGTCGAGATCATTCGCCTGATGGGTGCCGAGTTCCGCTATGGCGTGGAGGTCGGTCGCGACGTGACGCTCGACGAGCTGCGCGAGCAGGGCTTTAAGGCCTTTTATGTTGCCATCGGCTGCCAGGGCGGCCGCCTCGCCGGTATTCCGGGTGAGGATGCCGAGGACGTGACCGTGGCCGTTGACTTTTTGCGTGAGGTCAACAGTGGCAAGATCGATGCGCTGCCCGGCCGCACCATCGTGGTGGGCGGCGGCAACGTGGCTATCGACGTCGCGCGCAACGCCTGCCGTTTGGGTTCCGAGCACGTTGAGATGTTCTGCCTGGAGAGCGAGGCCCAGATGCCCGCTAGCGAGGAGGAGCGTCGCGAGGCTGTTGAGGACGGCGCCCACATCAGTTGCGGCTGGGGCCCCAAGGAGGTTCACCTAGACGAGGCCGGTCATGTGTGCGGTATCACCTTCAAGCGCTGCACGCGTGTCTTTGACGACGAGGGCCGTTTTGCGCCCGAGTACGACGAGAGCGATCTGCGCCGTGTCGATGCCGACCGTGTCGTCATGTCGATTGGCCAGTCCATTGTGTGGGGCGACCTGCTGGCTGGCTCCAAGGTGGAGCTCGGCCGCGGCCAGGGTGCTCTTGCCGATCCCCAGACTTACCAGACCGCCGAACCCGACATCTTTGTGGGCGGCGACGTCTACACCGGCCCCAGCTTTGCCATCGACGCTATCGCCGCCGGCCACGAGGCCGCGGTGTCCATCCATCGCTTTGTGCAGCCGGGCTCCACGCTCACCATCGGCCGCAATCAGCGCCGCTACACCGCGCTCGACCGCGACGACGTTGTGCTCGAGAGCTACGACAACGCGAGCCGCGAGGTTGCGCATGTGGACCGCGAACGCGAGAAGGCTGCGCCGTTTAGCGAGTATGTTGAGACCTTTACCGAGGAGCAGGTGCGCGCCGAGACCGCCCGCTGCCTGGGCTGCGGCGCCTCGATCGTCGACCCTAACAAGTGCATCGGCTGCGGCCTGTGCACCACCAAGTGCGCGTTCGACGCCATCCATCTGGATCGCGACCGCCCCGAGTGCTCCACGATGGTCAAATACGAGCAAAAGCTTCCAAGCCTGGGCAAGTACGCGCTCAAGCGCGCCATCAAGATTAAATTCGGGAAGAAGTAAGAAACGCAACAAGCAGGAGAACGGCGCAGAGAGCGGTTGGACAGCGAGCGAGTCCCAGGCGTGGCGAGGTGCCTTGAAAGAGGAGGGCATAGGGCTTTTGCCCATGCCCGACGATTGAAAGGCAGATCGCCCGTCTGGGGCTCGCGCAGCGTCAAGCCGACCGCCGTTCGGTAGAACGGCGGAAGGAATTAAAAGTGCACGAGCTCGGAATCGTCTATCACATCATTCGCGATGTTGAGAATGTGGCGCGCGCTCATGGCGTGCGTCGCGTTTCGAGCGTCACGCTGCTGCTGGGCGAGGTCTCGGGCGTCGTCCCCGATCTACTACTCGACGCTTGGCGCTGGGCGGCGGATAAAAAGCCTATCACGCAGGGCGCGGAGCTTATCGTGGAGCCTGTCGAGGCCGTGACGCATTGCGAGGCGTGCGGCCGCGACTACGCGACGGTCGAGCACGGCAAGACTTGCCCCCATTGCGGCAGCGGTGAAACATACCTGCTGCAGGGCCAGGAGGTTATGATCAAACAGATCGAGACCCCCGACGAGGACCCGGCAGACGCTGCTCCTGACGGCCTCTCCGACGCCGTCGACGCCGCCAACCCCCTCCACATCGCCTAACATCTAATGTCTACATGGGCTAGAGTTCTAAACATATTTGCTTCGGTTAGTCAAGTCATGTCTGTTTAAACAAAATGGTGGCACGCAGACGCATTGGGATTCACCTAAAAGTGGTCTTAACGAACGGTGCACCTTTATATGTCTTTGAAAACAATCAGCAAATCACGTTTTAGCAGGCAATGAGCTATAAGCCAGCAACGTAATCAACTTGTAACAAACTTAGACATTTAAACAAATAATGCAACCTTTTGCGAATTTAGCTATAATTCCACAATCCAAACAGGTATACTCCTTTCATGTCGTGTAGGAAATACGTAGACAAAAAGGAGGTTATGTGATGGTAAGTATTGTTCTTGCTAGCCACGGGGACTTGGCAGCTGGAATCAAGCAGACGGGCTCGATGGTCTTTGGCGATCAGCCGTCTGTAGCCGTGGTCTCGCTCGAGCCGAGCATGGGCCCCGACGACTTCCGTGCCAAGGTCGAGGAAGCAGTCGCTTCCTTCGAGGACCAGGAGCAGGTGCTCTTCCTCGTTGATCTGTGGGGCGGCACGCCGTTCAACCAGATCAGCGGGCTCATTGAGGGCCACGATTCCTGGGCTATCGTCACCGGTGTCAACCTGCCTATGCTCATCGAGGCATATTCGCAGCGCTTTGACGCAAAGAACACTGCACATGCGATCGCAAAACATCTCGTGACTGAGGCTAAGGCTGGCGTGCGCGTCAAGCCCGAGTCTCTGGAGCCCGAGGAGAAGAAGCCGGCTGCGGCCGCCGCTGCTCCTGCAGGCGCTATTCCTCCGGGAACGGTCATCGGCGACGGGCACATCAAGATTGCCCACGTCCGTATCGACACCCGTCTGCTTCATGGTCAGGTGGCCACCACGTGGACCAAGCAGATCAACCCCAACCGCATCATCGTGGTTTCCGACGGCGTTGCTCACGACGAGCTCCGCAAGACCATGATCGAGCAGGCTGCCCCTCCGGGAGTCCATGCCAACGTCGTGCCCATCAAGAAGATGGCCGAGGTCGTCAAGGACACGCGCTTTGGTGACACCAAGGCCATGCTGCTCTTCGAGAACCCGCAGGATCTGCTCAAGGCCATCGAGGCCGGCGTCGACATCAAGGAGGTCAACATCGGTTCCATGGCTCACTCCAAGGGCAAGGTCGTCGTCACCAACGCCGTCGCTATGGGCGATGACGACGTCAAGACTCTCGAGGCCCTCAAGGCCAAGGGCGTCAAGTTCGAGGTCCGCAAGGTTCCTTCGGATTCCTCCGAGGATCTCGACGCCATGTTGAAGAAAGCTAAGGCCGAACTGGCCGCTCAAGCATAGTAAAGGAGGGTCCGATACATGTCTGCAATCACTATTCTGCTTGTTGCGATTGTCGCGTTGCTTGCCGGTATGGAAGGCGTTCTGGATGAGTTCCAGTTCCATCAGCCGCTCGTGGCATGCACGCTTATCGGTCTCGTAACCGGTCACCTTCAGGAGGGCATCCTCCTGGGCGGTTCGCTCCAGATGATGGCCCTTGGCTGGGCTAACGTTGGCGCCGCTGTCGCGCCTGACGCCGCTCTGGCCTCGGTCGCTTCTTCGATCATCATGGTGCTCGCCCTCAACGGTGGCCCCACCGATTCGGCAAAGGCCGTTACCGCCGCCATCGCCGTCGCCGTCCCGCTGTCGGTCGCTGGCCTGTTCCTGACCATGATCTGCCGTACACTGGCCACCGCTATCGCTCACGCCATGGACGGTTGCGCCGAGAAGGGCGACTTCTCCGGCATCGAGCGCTGGCAGTACGCTGCCATCCTCATGCAGGGCCTTCGTATCGCCATCCCGGCAGTACTTCTGTGCATCATCCCGGCCGAGGCTGTTACCAACGCGCTTAACGCTATGCCCGACTGGCTGTCCGGCGGCATGGCTGTCGGCGGCGGCATGGTCGCTTCTGTCGGTTACGCCATGGTCATCAACATGATGGCCACCAAGGAGACCTGGCCGTTCTTCATCCTCGGCTTTGTCCTTGCTGCCATCCCTCAGCTCACGCTGATCGCCCTTGGCCTCATCGGCATCTCCCTTGCCCTCATCTACCTTGGCCTTAAGGATCTGGCCAAGCAGGGTGGCGGCATGGGCGGCGGCTCCGGTGACCCGCTCGGTGACATTCTGAACGATTACGAGTAGGAGGGGAGTGATACATATGGCAGAGAACAAGATTCAGCTCACCAAGGCTGACCGCAAGAAGGTTTGCTTCCGTCATCAGTTCCTTCAGGGCTCGTGGAACTACGAGCGTATGCAGAACGGCGGCTGGTGCTTCGCAATGATCCCTGCGATCAAGAAGCTCTACACCAACAAGGATGACCAGATTGCCGCTCTTAAGCGCCACCTGGAGTTCTATAACACCCATCCCTATGTTTCCGCCCCCGTCATTGGCGTCACCCTCGCTCTCGAGGAGGAGCGCGCCAACGGTGCTCCGATCGACGACGTCGCCATTCAGGGCGTCAAGGTCGGTATGATGGGCCCGCTCGCCGGCGTCGGCGACCCCGCCTTCTGGTTCACCCTTCGCCCGATTCTGGGCGCTCTGGGCGCTTCCCTGGCCCTGTCCGGCAGCATCGCCGGTCCGCTGCTGTTCTTCTTCGCGTGGAACATCATCCGTTACGCCTTCCTGTGGTACACGCAGGAGTTTGGCTACAAGGTCGGCTCCTCCATCGCCAAGGACCTCTCCGGCGGTCTGATGGGCAAGGTCACCGAGGGTGCTTCCATCCTGGGTATGTTCATCATCGGCGCCCTGGTCGAGCGCTGGGTGTCCATCTCCTTCACCCCGGTCGTCTCCAAGGTCACGCAGTCTGCTGGCGCCTTTATCGACTGGGCTAACCTGCCCTCTGGTTCTGAGGGTGTCAAGGAAGCACTGACGATGTATAACTCCATCGGTGCTAACGCCCTTGATCAGGTGAAGGTCACCACGCTTCAGGCCAACCTCGATCAGCTCATCCCCGGCCTTGCCGCCGTGTGCCTGACCCTGCTGGTCTGCAAGCTCCTCAAGAAGAAGGTCAGCCCGATCGTCATCATCCTGGCTCTCTTCGCCATCGGCATCATCGGTCGCGTCTGCGGCTTCATGTAAGCACGTTTCGGCTTAAGACCGAGAATTGCTAGGCAAGGGCTTTTGAGCCATTGAAACGGACCGCACCCGGTGGGTACACTGGATGCGGTCCGATTGTTTTATTTGGAGGGCGAGGTGCGCATGGCGCAATCTCAGAACAGCACGGTCGATCTGGCAACGCCGGCAACCTGCCTGATGGGGCTTACCAGCCACGGTAACGTGATGGTGGGCAATAAGGCGTTCGAGTATTACAACGAGCGCAATCCCGAGGATTATATTCAAATCCCGTGGGACGAGGTCGACTATATTGCCGCCGAGGTTTTACGCGGCACCAAGAAGATCACGCGTTTTGCCATCTTCACCAAGGACAACGGTCACTTTACGTTTTCGACGCGCGACGACAAAGAGACGTTGCGCGCGGTCCGCAAGTACGTCGACGAGGATAAGCTTGTGCGTTCGCCCGACTTTATCGATGTGACGGCCAAGGGCGCCAAGAGCATCCCCTCCGTTATCAAAAACCTCTTCCACAGGGGTGACTAGTTGCCTGCGATAGATGGCGGAAAATGCATCCCGGAATTTATTCTCATTCCGGGATGCATTTTCCTTTTGAGCGCCAGTCGGGAAATTTCCTTTTCATGTGGTTAGAGGAAACTCCATCCCATTTTTTCGCTTTATTCTTTCCGATATTGAGGATTATCTACGGCGACAATTCGCTATAAAGCCTTCTTGATGAGTGGACATGCGCTACATGGCAAAGGGGCAAATCTGCTACACTAGTACAACATGCCTCCGTAGCTCAGGGGATAGAGCACCGCTCTCCTAAAGCGGGTGTCGACGGTTCGAATCCGCCCGGGGGCACCAGGGAATATGACGGCGTCGCGGGAGCGGCGCCGTTTCTGGTTTCAAGACTTTAGTCTGCTGGCCGCGCAGCGGCCAGCTTTAAACCACCCGCTACGCGGGTGGAGACAAACG
>URZB01000002.1 GCA_900552295.1 uncultured Collinsella sp. | reverse complement strand
GATTAATGGATGGAAACGGATGTTCTATCGGGACACACATTTTGTCCTATAAGCCGGCATTGCTGCTGTTGATTATGGCGGTTCAGGTTGAGGTGGTAATTGCCGGCGGTTTGGTGGCGTGCTGCGCGCTGGGCTACTGCGGATCGACTGCTCATGCAAATTTTGCGAGGCGCTTTGCGCGAACGCCCTGCTTGGCGCGCGCCGCCGCACTTTCTTACGCCATGGGCGTTCTGGTGCAGGTTCTCAACCACATGGTGATGCCTGTCGGCATTCCTCAGCAGGCTGTTCTGGTCGTCTGTGCGATCGCGCAGGTGGCGTTGCTCCACGGTGCCCGACGCGCCAAGCTGCGCGACGAGTCCGATCCCAGCTTTGAACCCAGTGCTGCCGGGCTTTCGGTAGATGCTCTGGAATATGGCGCCAAGTGGCATGACGATCCCGAGGCAAAGGCGGCATTCCGTCGCGCCGTAGTTCGCCTGACCGTGGCGACGGCGTATCTTTCCAGCGTATTCGCCGCTCTCAACGCGGGCTTCACGACCCTGCATGCTGTCGGAACCGTCGATTTGGGCGATTGGCCGCGCCTGCTGCTTGTCGTGAGCTCGTTGGTCGCTGGCGCACTATTTGACCTGCACGGCCGCTCGTATATGAATATCGGCATGACATGTGCCGCCATACTGTCCACGCTTTCGTTCTTTGTGCTCATCGTCGATGGCAATGGCGGCAACGAGCTTGCTGCCACGATCATCTTTTATCTGGGCTCGGGCTTTTTCGTGGTGTTCTTTACCACAAAATATGCCGCCGTCTCGCTCTATGCGCGCTGGTCATATTTTTGGCCGTGCATGGGTCGCGTCGTCAACAACGTGTGCTCGATGTTCGTGACGGCGCCGGCAGTGGCGATTATCTCGAGTCAAAATGTGCTGGCTGCGGTCGGTGCGGCGCTCGTGATGTTTGTGGGCATTGTGATTACGCTGCTGGGGCAGTTGGGGCAACGAGCCGATGATGCCGCGATGCGGGACGGACTGCCGCTTGCCACCGACGATCTTGGTGGGGATCTTGCGCCCACATGCTCCGACCCTGAGCCCGTGGAGGCAGCGGAGCTCACGTCCGATGAGCGCCTCGATGCCTTCGTCGCCACCTTTGGGCTTACGGAGCGCGAGCGCGATATTCTTGAGGTCTTGGTCGTTTCGGACCAGAGTGTTCAGGATATCGCCACAACGCTCTTCCTTTCGCGCTCCACGCTCTATCGTCACATTTCCTCGATTAACAAAAAGACCGGTACCGCCTCGCGCGTGGCCCTTATCAACTTCTTCTGGTCCTGGACGCCCAAGGACTAGCTAATCCTCCAATAAGTTGCGGTGGAATAGTCCCTAAATTAAAGTCACGGGGCTTTAAACAGGAACTATTCCACCGCAACTGCTGGGGGGATAGACTGCGGCGGCGGCAGAGGCAACGGCAGCGGCGTTGGCAGCTGTGGTAGTGGCAACGGCAGCTGGCGGAGTGCTTTCCGTCTACTTGCTACAGCAGCTCGCCGTGGCGGGCAATGTAGCGGCGCTTTGCCAGCTGGGTGAGCGCGATATAGGCGGTAACGATGCCAATGAGCAGCCCAAAAAAGCTCGTGGGCAGCGGCATGAGGCCGAGCGCATCGGCGATGGGGCTTGCCGGCAGACAGGTGACGAGCGCCAGGCCCAGCACGGTAAGAACGCACAATGCGGGCGCGGCGTGGTCGCGCGGGCTCGGCAGATGCGGGGAGCGCAACATGTGGACCACGAGTGTCTGCGACCACATGGACTCGACAAACCAGCCGCTCTGGAAGAGCGCAGCAAAGGTCGCCATACCCGCGACGTCGCCCGCGGCGGCAAGCTCGGACCAGCTTGCGTCCACGGCGGCGGGGCACACGACAAAGAAGAGCGCGGCGAAGGTCACGATGTCAAACAGCGAGCTCACGGGGCCCAGCTCGAGCATAAAGCCCTTGATGGACGCGGCGTCCCAGGCACGCGGGCGGGCAGTCCAGGCGTCATCGACGGTGTCCCACGGCAGTGCGATGCACACGATCTCGTAGACCAGCGACAGCAGTACCAGCTGCAGGGCGCTCATGGGCAAAAACGGCAAGAACAGGCTCGCGACGGTCACGGACAGCACATTGCCAAAGTTGGAGCTCACCGTGGTCTTGAGGTACTTGAGCAGGTTGCCGTAAGTGCGGCGGCCTTCGATGATGCCGCGCTCGAGCACGCCCAGGTCCTTCTGAAGCAAGATGATATCGGCGGATTCCTTGGCAATATCGACGGCTGAATCGACCGAGATGCCGCAATCGCTCGCACGCATGGCGGCGGCGTCGTTGATGCCGTCGCCCATAAAGCCCACGGTGTGGCCGAGCATCTCGCGCATGACACGTACCAGGCGCGCCTTCTGCAGCGGCGAGAGCTTGGCGAAGAGGTGGGTTTTCTCGGCGCGCTCGGCAAGTTCGGCGTCATCGAGCGCATCGATCTCGGAGCCGAGCAAGACGTTGCTCGCATCGATACCAATCTGCTCGCAGACGGTGGCGGCGACGCGGTCGTTGTCGCCGGTTAGGACCTTGACCGCCACGCCCTTGGCCTCGAGGGTGGCGACGGCGCCCGCGGCACTTGCTTTGGGCGGATCGAGGAAGGCCAAAAAGCCCATCAGCACCATGTCGCACTCGTCGGCGATACCAAACTCGCCCACGCAGCGCGGATTGGTCTTCTGCGCCACGGCAATTACGCGTAGGCCCTCGGCGTTAAGTCCGGCGATCTGCTTGCGAATCTGGGCGAGCTTCTCGTCGGTGAGCGGCTGAGCGATGCCATCGATCTCGACAAAGGAGCAGATCTCGAGCATTTCCTCGGCGGCGCCCTTGGTAACCATCTGGGTTTTGCCTTGGGCGTCGGCGACAACTACGCTCAGGCGACGGCGCGAGAAATCGAAGGGAACCTCGTCGACCTTGGCGTAGCGGTCGCGCAGGCTCTGGCCCAGCATGGAATCGGGTGCGACGGTCGAGGGTGTCACATCGGCACGGTCGATTACGGCCAGGTCGATAAGATTTTTGAGGTCGGTCTGGAAGAAGCTGTTCAAAAACGCATGGCGCAGCACGCGCGCGTCCTCGTTGCCATCGGTGTTGAGGTAGCGCTCGAGCACGATGCGGTCTTCGGTGAGGGTGCCGGTCTTGTCGCAGCACAGGACGTCCATCGCTCCGAGGTTTTGAATCGCCGGCAGCTCCTTGACGATAACCTGGTGACGGGCGAGGTCCTTGGCGCCCTGCGACAGGCTCGTGGTCACGATGACGGGAAGCATCTGCGGCGTGATGCCCACGGCCACGCTCGTGGCGAACAGCAGCGCGTCGATGACGTTGCCCTTGGTGGCGGCGTTGATGGCAAAGACGGCCGGCGCCATAACGAGCATCAGGCGCACCAGCAGCATGGAGACGCTCGAGACGCCGCGGTCAAACGCGCTTTTTTCGCCGCGCCCGTTGAGCATCTTGGCGATGCCGCCCAGGTAGGTGTCCGAGCCGGTGGCAACGACAAGCGCCATGGCGGCGCCGTTTTGCACGGAGGTGCCGGTAAAGACGATGTTCTTGCAGGCAGAGAGTGGCAGTGCGGAGCCGTCGGCGCCCTCGACGACGGTGGCGGCGGTGGTCTTCTCGACGGCCTCGCTCTCGCCGGTGAGTGCGGACTCGATCACAAACAGGTCGCGCGCGGTGATGATGCGGGCATCTGCCGGCACCATATCGCCGGCAGAGAGGCGGATTACATCGCCGGGGACGAGCTCGTCGAAGGGGATCTCGATGCGCTCGCCGTCGCGCAGGGCGGTGCAAGTGTTGGAGACCAGGTCCTTGAGGGCCTCTGCCGCATTGCCGCTGCGGGCTTCCTGGATAAACTTCATGCCGCCCGATACCAGCAGCATGATGCCGATGACGATGACCGTGGAGGGGTCGCGCTGCGGCTCGGGCACGGCGGGCACGTCGATGTAGAGCGAGACCAGCGCGAGCGCGGCGAGGATGCCGGCGAAGGGATCGATGAACGCGTCGGCGATGCGGCGGGCGAGCGTTTTGGTCGTTGCCTCGATGGTGTTGGGGCCGACGGCGTTCAGGCGCTCAGTTGCCTGCTCGACGGTGAGGCCGTTTGCCGTGGCGTCAAGCAGTACGAGGGCGTCCTCGGCACTATGGGTGGCGGCGAATATGGTGTTCTTGGACAGGCCGGTATGAGCGGCAGGGCGCGCCGTGCGGCGGCGCTTGGAGATGGCTTCGAGTACCGTGACGGTTTTGAGCATCAGCATAGGGTCCTCCTTGTTGAGGGGAGTTAGCGTACGTGTCGTATTTGCTTCAAAAAACCTAGATGTCGCTCACGTCAAGCTCTTGAGCCCACAAAGGGTGCAGCGCGCCTTTGCGGTGGTTTTGGCGATCTGCCGGTGGCGTTTATGCGTGTGCGGAGTCCTCGCGGCGTGCCGAGGGCGACATGCAGGTTTTTCGACTAGGACTGCCTTCCATGGCACACCTCCTAAAGGCTGAGCGCAGCGCGCTTTGGGTATCTCGTACCCCTTTTTAATCCGCCCGTATTCTTGATGAGGGGGTTTGCCATGTCAACCCCATTGTTCGGAAAACCATTCCCCCTGACAAAGCCTTTACAGAATGCCGTGGCTCCAAAGCGCGCCCGCATCGACGCTTCGCCTGCGCTAAACTGGAAGGCACGTACGCGATCACGAGAGGAGCCCGCATGGAGGCTTACAAGCAAGAGTTCATCAAGTTTATGGTCGAGTCCGACGTTCTTAAGTTCGGCAGCTTTACGCTCAAGAGCGGCCGTCAGTCCCCGTTCTTTATGAACGCCGGCGCTTACGTGACGGGCTATCAGCTCAAGAAGCTGGGCGAGTATTACGCCCAGGCCATCCACGATAACTTTGGCGACGACTTTGATGTGCTGTTTGGACCGGCCTACAAGGGTATTCCGCTGGCCGTCGTGACCGCAATTGCCTACCACGAGCTGTACGGCAAGGAGGTCAAGTACTGCTGCGACCGCAAGGAGGCCAAGGACCACGGTGCCGATAAGGGCAACCTGCTGGGTTATGAGCCCAAGGACGGCGACCGTGTGGTCATGGTCGAGGACGTTACCACCAGCGGCAAGTCCATCGACGAGACCTATCCCAAAGTCAAGGCTGCTGCCGATGTCGAGATCAAGGGCCTGATCGTGTCCCTCAACCGCATGGAGGTCGGCAAGGGCGGTGTGACCACCGCGCAGAAGGAGATCGAGGCCAAGTACGGTTTCCCCGTCGCGAGCATCGTCTCCATGGCCGAGGTCGTCGAGACCCTCTACAACCACGAGATCGACGGCAAGGTTGTCATCGATGACGAGCTCAAGACCGCCATCGACGCCTACTACGAGCAGTACGGAGCTCAGGAGTAGTTACGGCGTTTTAACAAACGCCGTAACTACTCGACGCTGCGCGGGCCGCATTTGGACAATCTGACGTTCAACTTCAAGGGCGCGACCAGAAGGTCAGCGCCCTTTTGTTTCACGTCACCTTGTCACAAATGCGACCCGCTCGCTGTCCGTTCTCTACCTGCGGCGTCGTCTTGCTCCGAATGCGGCCCGTTCGCTGTCGTTGCCGAAACATCGGCGATGCCGGAGTAGTCATTGGGGACGTTCTTAAATGACTAGTCAGAAATGAGCGTGGATAATCTCCCGGTTTTGGCCTGTGTGCGGGCTCAAAGTGGGAGATTATCCGCGCTCGCTTTAATTTGCTTGGGCTGCGATGCCTATCTAATCGGCTCGGCGTCTTCCCTGAGAATCGAAAGATACTCTTCATACCCGTACTGCCGGTATCTCTGTCTTGACTCGTCGAGCGGACGGAGGATACCCAATTCTTCAAATGATTTGACGAGCGAGCTCGCGGTACTCCTGCCGATATCAAGTTGGGCAGCGATGAATGCGGTGTCGACGATGGGGTGCTCTTCAAGAATGCCCAACAGCCTTTGCCCGTTTGCAGCGGTCCTTCCGAGATTTTCGGTAATGGTTGCTGTGGAACGGTTATGGAGGTCAACAAGGTTTTTTAAAGACCCTACCGAGTCCTTCGCACTCTCGAGAAGACTGTTGCAGAAAAACTCTATCCATTCCTCGTAAGTGCCTCTCTCCCTTACGGATGTGAGTTGCCGGTAGTACTCGCTTCGATTTTTCTTGAACTGGAACGATGGATAGAACAAGCAAGAATGAAGAACGCCATCATTGATGAGCATAAATGTAATGAGAAGCCTGCCCAGGCGACCGTTTCCGTCTAGGAATGGATGGGCAGTTTCAAATTGGTAATGGACGAGCGCCGCCCGCACAATCGGATCCATTTCGACTTGAGGCTCATTGATAAAGCGTTCGAGGTCCTGGAGCGTGTTGCTCAAATCTTCAATGTTTGGAGGGACAAACGATGCGGTTGCAATGGTGCAGCCTGAGGGGCCAATCCAGTTTTGTGAGGAGCGCAGCTCGCCTGGGTTCTTCTCCGTTCCGCGCACTCCGTCCAGCAGGACTGCATGAACTTGCCTAAGAAGTCTCGTGCACAAGGGCATCTTTTTGAGCAGTTCTACGCCGCGGTCGACAGCACGGACGTAATTCACGACGTCTGCGACATCTTTATGATGGAGTTGTGTTTGCGATGGACTAAGTAGGTCGTCAAACGTGCACTGGGTTCCCTCAATTTGCGAAGAAAGGAGCGCTTCTTTGCGCACGTACATTGCCAGATACATGTCGGCGTTGGGAACAAAGTAGAGCATGCCTTCAAGCTCTCCAAGCTTTCGTGAGCATGCGGAAAGCGTGCGATAGGTTTCCTCGGTGAGGTTTAGCTGCCTCAATGATTGCAAGGGCGTTGGAAAAAACGAATAGTAAGCCAATTTCCCCGATAGATTATTGCGGAGCGTTCCCTGGCCGTTCTCCTCGATTTGCATCGCGCCTTCCATATCTTTAGTGCCGGAAACTCGTTATTAGGCTAATCATATCAATTCTAATAACGAGTTTAAGGATTAAATAGTTATTAGAATTGATGTAAACAATCTAATGATGAGAAGTCGTTATTACTTGACCATGGAGCTCGGCTTGGTACAGGGGGGTTATCCAAAATGAGAGCGGATAATCTCCCGTTTTTGGCTCGGTGACGGCCTCAAAGTGGGAGATTATCCACGTTCGCTAGTTAAGCGTCCAAAAATCCACACTCGCCAAACCTGCCAAAAAGGGACGGGTTTATTTTGGCACGTTTCGGTCGGTGTCAGGAAGTGTTAGGGACAAGGCGGCGGCAGGACTCGAGAGCGAAAAGAAGTATCGGGTTTGGTGCACCCGCTTCTGCCCGTCCCGTGCGCAGGCGATACTCGGCTTATCGACCAGCGATGCAAAGGAGATGCTCGTCCCACGAGCACTACCGGGAAGGGCTCGCGATTCGAGTCCCCACCTTAGCATTTGAACCATTTGGCACTATAATTACCGTAGGCATGCGCACAACGTTGCGCTTAATCAAGAGGAGAAAACGTATGGGTCTGTTTGACATGTTCAAGAAGAAGGCTGAGCCCGCGGCTGCCGCTGCTCCGGCCTCCATCTCTGCTTCTGCTGGCGCCGACGTGCTGTGCTCGCCCGTCAAGGGCAAGGTCATCAAGATGGCCGACGTGCCCGATCCCGTCTTTGGTGGCGAGGTTCTGGGCAAGGGCTGTGCCGTGTGGCCCGAGGACGATCTGGTCTACGCTCCCTGCGACGGTAAGGTGACCGTCACCATGGGTCACGCCGTGGGCTTGCAGTCCGATAGCGGCATCGAGGTTCTGGTGCACGTTGGCGTCGATACCGTCAACATGAACGGCGACGGCTTCGAGGGCTTCGTCAAGGCCGACGACGTCGTGAAGGCCGGCCAGCCCATTCTCAAGATCGACCGTGCCAAGATCGCTGCTGCCGGTTACAAGGACTGCGTCGTCGTGGCCGTGTCCAACACCGCCGAGTTTGCCGATGTCGAACTCGCCGTCGAGGCCGACTCCGCTGTCGCCGCCGGTGACGCCATCGTTAAGGTCGTCCGCAAGTAAATTGCGGCATCCAAAGGATGTGCAAGGGTGGTCGGGTTTTCCGGCCACCTTTTTTATTGCACCGCGGGAAAGCGTTTTATTGCACGTTGGGCGGGCTTGCAAACCGTTCGGACGCTAAAACGAACCGACCGTGCCTTCGCGTTGCCGAGGGTGTTCATAAGCGGATAGTATGGGCTTACTTATTACAACGTGCGCCGCGTCTGGGAAGCGCAGTGCCGCTCATTGGGAGGAACAACATGAAAAAGAGGCTGCTGCTTGCACCCCTCATGGCCGTCTTGGTTGCATGTGTGGTCGTGCTTTCCGGCTGTGGAGGTCCTTCGGTTGAGGAGCTCATCACCGAGGATCTTACGACTCAGTTTGACGAGGTCAAGAACGGTGGCGACGACTTCCTCTCTGGTCTGGAGGAGGCTTCGGGCGACGAGTTCGAGCAGCTGGGTATCGATCCCAAGGAGTATGCCAAGACCTATCTCGAGGGCTTTGACTACAAGATCGGCGACGTGACGGTCGACGAAGACAAGGGTGTCGCGACCGCCGAGGTCTCCATCACCTGCAAGTCTATGAACAAGATCGTCGAGGACTTCTCCACCCAGTATCAGGAGAAGGTCGCTGCGCTTGACACGGTTCCTTCCGATGACGAGCTGTACAAGATGGCCGGTCAGGTTATGGTCGATGTGACCAAGGCCACCGAGCCCAGGAAGACCACGGTTATCTTCAAGTACACCTGCAACGACGATGGCGAGTGGTCTGCCGACGACTCCGTCAACTCCGAGATGATGGATGCAATGCTGAGCTAGTTCGTTGCGGCGTTTTACCAAACGCCGCAACTGCTCGACGCTGCAAGCCCGCCAGAGCGGCAATCTGCCTTTCAACTTCGGCGGCATGACCAAAAGGTCAATGCCGCCTCGTTTCAAGGTACCTTGCTCGCTCTGGCGGGCTTTCGCTGTCGTTGCCAAAACAACGTCGTTCCCTTGGTTGGCTTAAAGTGGCACTTTTACCTGCGACGTTGCCATCGCTGAAGTAGTCATTGGGAAGGCGGCAGCTGGGGACGTTCCTTTTCTGCCGGTAGTTGGGGACACTCCTTGTGCCAGCGTTGCATCGAGTGCTTGGGAAGATGCGACCCGGTTTTTGGCCGAATAGTGGGTCGCATTTTCCGGATGGGGTGGGTTGCGGAAAGTGCGACCCGGAATATTGCTCTGAAACGGGATGCGGTTTCCCTGATGCGCCTCAAACGGAAAGCATATCCCATTCCGGAGCTCCAAAACGGGATGCGCTTTCCGCGCGGAAGAATTGTCGCAGCTGCGTTAAGCAGTGTCGCTCGTTACTCGCCCAGAATCAGCGCCGCTAGCTCGTCCTGGGTGTCCACCACGTAGTCGGCGCCGGCGGCCTCCAGCTCTGCGCGGCCGCGGAAGCCCCAGCTGACGCCCGCGCTCTTAAGGCCGGCGTTGTGGCCGGTCAGGATATCGACATTGGAATCGCCCACATAGAGCGTGGTTGCCGGATCGGCGCCCAGCTCCTCCATCACATGCAGCGTGACGGGTGCTTCGGGCTTGGGCGGAAACGCATCGACACGGCCCTGCACCAGCGCAAAGCGCTCAGAGCCAAAGTATTTCTCGATAAGCGGGGCTGCCGAAATATGATCCTTGTTGGTGAGCACGGCAAGCTGAACGCCCGCTGCGCGCAGACGGTCGAGCATCTCAATCGTGCCGGCGTAGGGTGAGGTGTGGTCCTCCTTGTGCTCGCCGTAATAAGCTCTAAACTCAGCAAGCGTCTGCTCAAACATGCGGCCGTCGCCCGCGTACTCGGCGGGCATAAAGCGCTCGACCAGCTTGAGCATGCCGTTTCCCACCTTGTAGCGGTACTCGTCCACGGCAAACGTGGGCCAGCCGTGCATCTCGCAGGTGTGGTTGCCGGCGGCCGCCAGGTCCTCGATCGTGTTGAGGATGGTGCCGTCCAGGTCAAAGATCACATGGGAAAAAGCTGCTGCCATGAAAGCTCCCGTCATTGGGTTTCAAAACGCACCTCATAATACTGGGCTTCCGCGTTGGGCGCGCTTGGAATCTGAACATCTCCAGGGATATCAAGCCACATCGCGCCGACCGCGCGATTCCGCCCTAGCAAATTCTCGGCAGCTGCTCTCCCACGAGCATGTCGAGGATGCGGGTCGATCCCCAGCCGGTGCGTACGCGCACGGCGGGTCGAGCGCCCTCGGCAAGCGGCAGCACGCGACCGATGATGGCGGCATTCTCGCCGTAGCGCGCGGCGCGCATAGCCGCCAGCGCGGCATCGGCCTGCTCGGCCGGCACCACGGCGACCATCTTGCCTTCGTTTGCTACCTGCAGAACGTCGTAGCCGAGCATCTCACATGCCGCCTGCACGTCGGGGCGCACGGGCACGGCATCCTCGTCGATCTCCATGGCAACGCCGCTGGCCTGGGCAAACTCGTTGAGCGTGGATGCCAGGCCACCGCGCGTGGGGTCGCGGAAGCAGCGGGTGTCGGGGGCGGCGGCGAGCACGTCGGCAATCAGATGATTGAGCGGCGCAGCGTCGCTTTCAATGTTGCTCGAAAACGCCAAGCCCTCGCGCTGGCTCATGATGGCGATGCCGTGGTCGCCCAGCGTACCCGAGACCAAGATGACATCGCCGGGCCGGCAGTTTGCACCGCTGAGCGCTACGCCCGCGGGCACTTCGCCCACGCCGGCGGTATTGATGTAGACGCCGTCGGCACCGCCACGCTCGACCACCTTGGTGTCGCCGGTGATAATCTTCACGCCTGCCTCATGTGCCGTTTCGGCCATGGTCTGCACAATCTGGCGCAGCTTGTCCATGGGATAGCCCTCTTCGAGGATAAAACCGCATGAGAGGTAGCGCACGTTAGCGCCCGAGGTCGCGACGTCGTTGACGGTTCCGCATACGGCGAGGCGACCGATATTGCCGCCGGGGAAGAACTGCGGCGTTACCACAAAGCTGTCGGTCGACATGGCGATTCGCCCGCTTGCGGGCAGCGCGGCGACACCGGCGTCGTTGCCCGCAAGTAGCTCGGGCGACCCAAAGGCATCCAGAAAGACCTCATCGATAATGCGCTTCATCATCTGACCGCCGGAGCCGTGGCCCAGCAGGACAGTGCTATCGGTGGCAGTACGGGACATATCGAAAACTCCAATCGTGGGTGGTGCCAGCGTGCGGGTGCGTCCGGGCTAGCCGTGGTATCTAAAGTACGCCGCGCAGCTGCCTTCAGAGCTCACCATGCAGGGGCCGACGGGGTGTTCGGGCGTACATGCGTGGCCGAACAACGGGCAGTCGCTCGGCGTGATGGCACCGCGCAGCACGTCGCCGCAGCGGCACCCGCGTGGCTCGACCGTCGGTTCAATGGGCACGTCAAAGCGGGCGTCGGCATCAAAGCGCGCGAATTCGGGTCGGATGGAAAGACCCGAGTTGGCAATCGGTCCCAGCCCGCGCCACGTGGTGTCGCACGGCTCAAATACCTGCTCGACCAGCTGGCGAGCTACGGGATTGCCGCCAGCGTTGACGCCACGGCGGTAGGCGTTGCCAATCGCGGGCTTGTCCTCGACAACCATCTGGACCAGCATGCAGATGCCCTGCAGGATATCGACCGGCTCAAATCCCGTGACCACGCCCGGGGTATTGAACTCGTCGACCAAAAAGCTAAAGGGTGCCAGGCCTGTGATGGTAGCGACGTGACCAGGCAGGATAAAGCCGTCGATGGTCGTCTCGGGGTCGTTGGAGATCGCACGCAGAGCCGGCGGCGTGGTCTTGTGAGCACAGTAGACCGAGAAGTTCTGGAGCCCGCGCGCGTCGGCCTCCAGGATAGCGGCGGCAATGGTGGGCGTTGTGGTCTCAAAGCCGACGCCCATAAAGATGACCGGGCGTTCGGGATTTTGCTCGGCAATGTCGAGTGCGTCGAGCGGAGAGTAGACGATGCGGATGTCGCGCCCCGCCGCCTTTTGCGCGGCAAGCGAGGTGGACGATCCGGGCACGCGCATCATGTCGCCAAAGGTGGTGATGATGGCGCCGTCCATGTTGGAAAGCGCGATTGCGTGATCGATGTCGCGGTTGGCGGTGACGCAAACGGGGCACCCCGGGCCGCTTAGCAGTTTGAGTCCCGTCGGCATAATGGAGCGAAAGCCATAGCGGCCAATGCTCACGGTATGTGTACCGCAGACTTCCATAAGGTTGATGCTGCGGTTGCCGACAAGCTCATGAATACGCTCGATGAGCTCGCGAGCCAGCTTGGGGTCGCGAAATGCCGAAAAGTCGATACCGGAGCGAACCGGCTGCGCCGCCGCCACTAGTATGCCTCAGCCGGGTTGGTGGCGAGCTGGTCCTCTTCGGCCAGCTCGGCCATGGTATTGACGAGCTCGAGTGTCTCCTGGGCTTCCTGCTCGTCGACAATCTGAATGCCAAAGCCGGCGTGCACGAGAATATAGTCGCCGACCTGCGCCGTCGGCACGAGGCGCAGCGAAACGGGGCGCTCGATGCCCATCATGTCGACGGTCGCCTTAAGGTCGTCGTCGCGTTTGACCACTTTACCGGGAACGGCAAGGCACATAATGTTTCCCTTTTATACGTTTTGCGCTGGATAGGCACTGAATAATCCATCGTTTGATGGTAGCGCTCGCAGGAGTCACGAGCAAACGCGTTACACCTGTGAGACGGCGGCGCGCGGGCTGGCAAAACAGTCTATCTCGACGCCGTCTGCGCGAGGCAAGCGCGAGCGATG
The DNA here is from genome assembly GCA_900552295.1 of uncultured Collinsella sp. Lineage (GTDB taxonomy): Bacteria > Actinomycetota > Coriobacteriia > Coriobacteriales > Coriobacteriaceae > Collinsella. The sequence continues at coordinate 8,404 of URZB01000002.1, read as the reverse complement.
GCGGCCTGACCGTAGGCGATGCAGCCGTCGTTGACGGGCACAGCGTGGGGGACCAAGACGGCAAGACCGGCGTCTTTGAGTTCGTGGGTAAGGAGCTGAAGCAAAAGCCGGTTCATGAACACACCGCCCGAGAGCGCGACGGTATCGAGGCCTTCGCGCTCACAGATCTCGCACGCGACGTGGGTCGTAGCGTGCGTAATGGCGATGTGAAATCCGAGGGCGAGCCTGTCGACCGGCGCGCCTGCTTCGATTCCATTCAGAAGAGCTTCGATGAGCGGTTGGGGGTCCAAGATGGGGGAGTCGTCGGCAGACGTGAATACGCCTGCATGATTGTCGTCGAGACGAACGGTCGTACCGCCGAGCGCGCGCCAGGCGGCGGCTTCGAGCTCAATGGCGGGCTCGCCTTCGTAGGTTGCCTGCCCGCAAATGCCCAAAACTGCAGCGGCGGTGTCAAAGAGACGTCCCATACTGCTCGTGCGTGGGCTGTTGAGGTTCCGCTCGATCATCTTAGCCGTGATGCTGCGCGTCTGCTCATCGAGGGTGCCCAATAGTTCCGCGGCACCCGGGTGCTCGAGCAGGCCGAGCTCGCTCAGCAGAGCAAAGGCATTGCGTCGGGCATCACGCACGGATGCGGCACCGCCTGGTAGCGCCCAGGTGCGCAGGTGCGCGACGCGTTCAAAATCGGCAAGGCCGGCGACAAGGAACTCGCCGCCCCAAATGGTTCCGTCGGTGCCCGCCCCCGTACCATCAAAGGCAATGCCGAGCACGCGCGCGTCGGTTGTAAGCTGGCCCGCGGCGATAGCCTCGGCCATTACGCTCGCGATATGCGCATGATGGTGCTGCACCTCGACGAGCGGCAGATTGCATTTTCGCGCCTGCTCGCGCGCCCACTGACTCGATAGGTAGCTGGGGTGCAAGTCGCAGGCCAGCGCGGCGGGCATCAAGTCAAAGAGATCTTCCAAGCGCGTGCGCGCGGCGTTCCAGGCATCGAAGGTCTCGCCGTTTTCGACATCGCCAATATGCTGCGACACAAAACAGGTTGCCTCGCCGTTCGTCCCTTCACGCGTGAGCGCGATCGTTGCCTTTTGCTGTGGGCCGCAGGCGAGCACGCAGGGTACAGTGCCGTTGAGTGCCGGCAGCGGCAACGGTCGAGGCGCATATCCGCGAGCGCGGCGCACGGGCATAACGACCCCACCGACCACACGCACCACGGAGTCGTCGTAGCGCGAGAGGATCGCGCGGTCGTTGCCGAGCAGCGCGTCGGCAATGCCGGCGGCAACGAGGTGTTCCCAAGCGAGGCCGTCATCAGTTTCGATAGGTTCCTCGCTCAGGTTTCCGCTGGTCATGACCAGCGCGTGCATGTCATGCGACGCGGCCGCGGCGAGCAGTAAATGTTGAAGCGGGGTGTAGGGGAGCATGACGCCGAGCTCGGGTAAATCGTGCGCGACGGATGGCGCGAGTGTAAGGGCGTCGGGGGAATCTCCCTCGCCAACAGCACGCCGGCGCAACAGCACGATGGGGCGGATGCTGCCGGTTAGCAAGCCACGCTCGGCATCATCGACATGGCACAGGCGTTCAGTATCGGCAAGGCTGCGCACCATAACGGCAAGCGGCTTGTTGCTGCGGCGCTTGCGACGGCGCAGCTCGACCACCGCCTGCTCATTGGCGGCGTTGCAGGCCAGATGGAATCCGCCCAGGCCCTTGATGGCGACAATACCGCCGCTGGCCAGCAGCTCGACACAGCGGTCGATAATGGCATCGCTGGTTTCGCGCGTGCTGCCGACGGCTGGCGTCGCCCCCGGGCCTTCGATCCCCATGTCGCCCGCCGCCTCGCGCCATGTAATATGTGGCCCGCAGTCAAAGCAGGCATCGGGCTGCGCATGAAAGCGCCGGTCAAGCTGGTCGCCATACTCTGCGGCGCACTCGGGGCACATGGGAAAGCAGTCCATCGACGTGGCCGCTCGGTCATAAGGCAGCGACCGGATGATGGTAAAGCGCGGCCCGCAGTTGGTGCAGTTGATAAAGGGGTAGTGATAGCGTCGGTCGGCGGGGTCGAACAGTTCGCGCAGACAGTCGTCGCACGTGGCGATGTCGGGTGAGATGAGCGTCGTGTGCACGGTCTGATCCTGCGACGCTACGATACGAAAGGCCTGCTCATCGTCGGCATCCCAAGCGTCGGACTCCAGGTCTGCAACAGCGACATGCTCAACGCGGGCCGCGGCAGGCGCATGCTCCGACAGCGCGGCGACAAAGCCGTCGAGTGCCTCGACCGAAGCATGCGCCTCGATGTGCACGCCATCGCCCGCGTTGAGCACCCAGCCGCAAATGCCATGCGCCATAGCCTCGCGATACACAAATGGCCGCATGCCAACGCCCTGCACAATGCCCGTCACATGAATATGCACATGCCGCATGCGACCCTCCTTCATTGAAGTGTGTGCTGTTAGAGCCCCAGGCTTTGCTTGGTGGCGGCGCAGGTGAGCTCGCCGTGCTTAACGCCGCGCAGCCCCAGCAGCCGGTCCGCCAGCTCGTAGACGCGTTTGCCGCGACCCTTGAGCGCCAGAATCTCCAGGCAGTTGTGGTGGTCCAGATGCACGTGCATGGTCGAGACAATCTCGTCGGTGTAGTCGTGCTGCACCTCGTCCAGACGGCGCGTCAGATCGCCGGTATGGTGGTCATAGATCATGGTGAGCGAACCGATGACCTGCTCGTCGGGCGTTCGCATCTGCTCCTTGGCGATCGAGGCGCGAATCAGATCGCGTACGGCCTCGGAACGGTTGGCCACATCACCGCGGCGCGCGATCTGCTCGTCAAAGCGGCGCAGCAGGTCGTCGGGCGCGGTGACCGAAAAGCGGACCAGCTCGGAGCTGGAGCCGCTGCAGCGGCAGCTCGCATCGTCGTCCGCACCGTGATCGTGCGCGTGCTCGTGCTCGGCCACGCTACACCAGTTTCACAGAGCCGACGGAGTTGTGATCTGCCTCGATGGCCTCCTCGTAGCCCTCGAGCGCGTCATGCGCCTCGTGCAGCGCGGCCATGGCGGCCTCGAGCTTGGCGCCGATGCGCTCCATGTCAAAATTCTCGGTCGCATGCAGCAACTGATGGCTCCACTCATGAGCGAGCTCGATGGTGTCGTCGACCTGTTTGACGCTCATGGCAAGCTGGCTCATGTTCATTCCAACATCATGCATGGGAAATCTCCTTTTGTATGGGGCAGTTCAGTGGTTCAGATTTTACTACGCCCGCTCTGCGCACAGCTGCATAAGAAAACGGGTACGAGTCTGTGCGACCCGCACCCGTTCACTGGGGGCTGTTTGTGACTACCATACTATCCGTGGTTGCACTCGGTGCATCCAGAAGTCCGGCGAGCGGTGCAAAAGCGCTCATAGACGGCGGGTAAGTAACAAGCGTATTACAGATGCTTTTCCAGCAGCGCCTGCAGCCTCGCCTTGGGCAGAGCGCCAACTGAGCGGTCAATCTCCTCGCCGTTCTTAAACACAATCAGCGTGGGGATGCTCATGACGCCATACTTCATGGCCAGGTCCTGGTTGTCGTCGACGTTGCACTTGGCAACGGCGAGCTTGCCCGCCAGCTCATCGGCAACCTCGTCAACGATGGGCGAGAGGGAGCGGCAGGGACCGCACCACGGTGCCCAAAAATCGACCAGCACGGGCAGGCTGTCGTTAACGACGGAATCGAAGTTCTCGGGGGTAATCTGCTTAATGTCAGCCATGGTGACCTCCATAATGTGACGCGGCTCGGCCGCGTAAAACTCAGTACGACCGTGCTTATACCCAGCCGCCCGCAAAGCAACCACTCGCGGGCAGCTCTTTTATATAATGGTGGGCACGCAAACGATTGGAGAGCGCATGTCCACGTCACAAAGCCAGAAAAAAGAAGCCATCGCCCAGGCGGCCGAGCAGGAGCTCACATCGCTTGCGGTCCGTGGCGTGCGTATCGCGGGCAACGCGTGCTCGCCGATCGTGCTGGTCAAAGGCGATTTGGACGAGGCCGAGCGTTCGGGTGGCGAGCTTGCCGCCGGCCCGGATGGCGCGGCGTTGCGCAAGGCGCTTGGGGCCATCGGCTACGCGCCCGAGGATTTTTGCGTGCTGGCAAGCGTCGCCGGCGTGGGTGACGGAGCGGTCGCGGTGGGCGAGACTCTGCCGTGCGAGCTGTTCCGCGAGGCGCTCGAGGCCTTGGACCCCGAGGCGGTGCTACTGCTCGACAACAACGCGGCCGATGCCATGCGCGAGACCTACGCCGATATGCTCGTGGCGATCGATGACTTCGACACCGCCATGCTCAAGCCCGGCCTGGTCGCCCATGTGCAGGGCCGCCGCGTGCTCGCGCTCGACGGCTTTGAGGCGGCGCTGACCGACAAAGCGGCCAAGCAGCGCATGTGGGCCTACATCAAGCAGCTGACTCCGGCGGCCGCTCCGCTGTAGCGGATTGGCGCCGGTGAGCGATTGCCTAGCGGGCAAGACACGCCGCGAGATCGGCGCCGCACTTCTACATCACAGCGCGCAGCTCAAACCGATCGCCGTTAATGCGGAACTGACAGTTGCCGTTCATGCGCTCCACGGCAAGTTTGATGCTCCTGGTGCCAAAGCCGTGTCCGGTGTGCCCGGCTACGGGCATGCCGTCGACCATGCGCGGCGCGCGGTCAAACGTGTTGGAAACTAACAACAGCAGCTGGCCGTCCTCTAATCGCAGGTCAAAGTCGACGAATCGCTTTCCTTGGGGTGCGGCGCTTGCGGCGGTGATAGCGTTTTCCAAGGCATTTGAGAGCACGCTAAACAGGTCGGCGTCACCTACGTGGATGGTTTCGGGTACGGCGGCGCGCAGGTTGGCGGTAATGCCGTTTCTATTGATATCCGAGTTAAATGACGAAAGCGCGATGTTTACGGTCTCGTTGGCGCAGAAGCGGCGTACGGCGGTGCGGTCGTTCGTCTCACAGAGTTCGTCGATGCGTTCGAGCGCCTCGTCGATGTGGCCCTCCTCGATCAAAGCCGCAAGGCCGCGCAGGAAGTGCCGCATGTCATGGCGGAGGACCGAAAGCTCGCGTCCAGATTGGCGCCAAGCCTCGAGCTCCTTGATGGCTGCGCTGTCGCGGGTCGCAAGCATCCAGCGCTCGCGCTCGGCGATTTCCTTCGCCTCGTATTCGCGCAGATACACAGCAAGAAACATGAGGTAGAACGCGCAAAGCGCAAACGCCAAAAACTCAACCGTCACCACGGAGCCCGAGTGGAAGAGCGTGGTGTAGACGTTGGTGGCGTAGTCAAAGATGTAATAGACGAGCGGCAGGATGAGCAGAATCTCGAGCTCGGTGGGGCTTTTAACCGCCAGGCGCGGGCCGATGTCGCTGGCCCAATGCAGCAGGATTGCAAAGACGACGGCCGTGGTGATAATGCGTGCCACGTAGTACGCGATTTGCGAGTCGGTGGCGGCGAGCGCGGCGATGCCCATCCAGTTGCTGAACTGGCAGCTCAGATAAGCACTGGTGACGCCCAGCATAACGAGCAGCGGGCTCAGGCGATAGCGCGCGCACAGATAGATGACGAGCGGCAGATGCACGACGAGTGGATATACCTGACGGGCGAAAAGCTCGCCGCCGACGGCATTGGCGAGGCCGAATGCGCATCCGGTTACGGCGCCGACCATCACCAGCTCAAGCGCATGACGCCGGTTGATCTCGATACCGCAGAGCGCCGCCGAGGCAAAAACGCCAAAAAGCAGGGTCGTTGCGTGGTGAATTGCCCAAAGCATCATCTCGGCCGTGGGGAGCATCAGCGCCTCCCGCTCTCGAACCGTGCCGCAAAGTAGGCATCCTGGAAACCCTGCTTGCAGCTGCGCGCCAGCGGGATGCAAGCGCCCGAGCGCATGGCGATATCCGTGCGGTTGAAGTGGTCGATATTGCGCAGGTTGACCTGGTAGCTACGGTGACATTTAAAGAAGCTTGCGTTTTTGGCCAGCTGGTCCTCGATGTTGCGGAACGGCTCGAGCGCCTCGATGTCGCGCCCGTCGCGCAGGTGGAATACCACGTGCTTGTTGCGGGCCTCGGCATATTCGATATCGGACAGGCGCAGGGCATGGTAGCCAAAGGACGTTTTGGTCACGAGCTCATCGGTCACGGCGGGTCGCATGCTCGAAAGCTCGTCGAGCAGTTGCGCCAGGCGTTCGTACGTTACGGGCTTGAGCAGGTAGTCGAAGGCGCGGACCTCATAGGACTCCAGCGCGAACTCGGGCGATGAGGTGAGGAACACCAGGCGCACGGCGGTGTCGGATTGGCGCAGCTCCCGCGCGGTATCCATGCCGTTGACGAGCGGCATGATCATGTCGAGCAGAATGATGTCGGCACGCGATGCGGCATGGCGGGCCAGCAGGTCCTCGCCGCGCGTGACGAGCGCAACATCGACTGCCGTGCCCGTCTCGGTCGACCAGCGGTCGATCATCCGGTGCAGTCTATCTAGAAAAGCGACGTCGTCGTCGCAGGCGATAATCTTGAGCATTCGGGCCCCCTTAGTAGTTCGATTTTGCCACATTGGGTGCGCGCCGCCCGCGGAGGCGTGTCCCATTTGCGCCCCAAGGCGTGCAACTCGCGCCAAGCGGTATTGCGGTGGCGAAAGATGCCTCCTGCGCCATCGAGAGCTCAGCTATCCTCAGCTTGCCAGTTCGAAAATGGACCTGCCACATGATTGAATCTTTATTTCAACTTTACACCTAGGTTTACAGCTGTCTTGTCAGCTGTAAACCTAGGTGTCATACTAAAGCCCCAAGATTCGCCAAAAGAGAGGGGCCTTGATGGCACAGAGCGCGAACATGGATGCGTCGGAGCTTGCACGCGATATCGCGGCTGGCCTAGCATCGGCAACGACGGCAACGGAGCGCGCGGCACTGGTGCCCGCAGAGCTTGTCGAGGCCATTCAGCAACTAAAAACCCAACGTGACGCGGTGATCCTGGCGCACTACTATGTGGCGCCCGAGGTCCAAGCCGTTGCCGATTACGTCGGCGACAGCTTCTACCTGGCAAAGCTCGCCAAGAGCCTGCCGCAGCAGACCATCGTGCTGTGCGGCGTGGAGTTTATGGGCGAGAGCGCCAAGCTGCTCAACCCCACCAAGACCGTGCTGCTGCCCGAGCCGGGCGCGGACTGCCCCATGGCGCACATGGTCAAGCGCGAGACGGTCGATGCGGCGCGCGCCGAGTACGGCGACGACCTTGCCGTGGTCTGCTACGTCAACTCGACGGTCGAGATCAAGAGCTGGAGCGACGTGTGCGTCACCAGCTCCAACGCCGTCAAGATCGTGTCCGAGCTGCCGCAGCAGCACGTCCTGTTCATCCCCGATCAAAACCTGGGCCGCTTCGTAGCCGAGCAGGTGCCGCAAAAGCACGTCATCCTCAACAATGGCTATTGCCCGCGCCATCACATCATCACCGTCGAGCAGATCGTCGATGCGCAGGAGGCGCATCCCGACGCGCTCGTGCTGGCGCACCCCGAATGCAACGCCGACGTCCTTGCCGAGGCCGACTACATCGGCTCCACCGCCGGCATCATCAAGTACGCCGAGGATTCGGACGCGAGTGAGTTCATCATCGTGACGGTCCGCGGCGTGCTCTACGAGCTCGAGCGCCGCTGCGAGGGCACCGGCAAAAAGTTCTATTTTCCCGCGGTGCAGCCCACCTGCGTCAACATGGATCTCATCACACTCGAAAAGCTCGTGCGACGCCTGGAGACGGGCGAGGGCGAGGTACAGATCGGCGTGTCGGACGAGGCGGCCGACCAGGCCAAAATTACGCTCGACCGCATGCTCGAGTACGCGGCGCGCTAGAACGATGTGACATGAGGGGCAGTCCCTTATGTCACATTACAAGGGAGAGGATTCCTGTGGAAACCAAACAATACCCCGATATGGAGTGCGACGTTGTCATTGCCGGCTGTGGCGTGGCGGGCCTGTACGCGGCCCTCAATCTGCCGACGAGCACGCGCGTGACCATGCTCTCCAAGGGCGCTATCGATGAGTGCGACTCGATGCTCGCGCAGGGCGGCATCTGCGTACTGCCCGAAGGCTCGGACTACGATGCCTTCTTTGAGGACACCATGCACGCCGGCCACTACGAGAACCGCCGCGAGAGCGTCGACATCATGATCCGCTCGAGCCGCTCGGTTATTAACGACCTGCTGGCCATGGGCGTGGACTTTGAGCGCAAGGCCGACGGCAGCCTCGACTTTACCCGCGAGGGCGCGCACAGCCGCCCGCGCATTGCCTTCCATGCCGACATTACGGGCAAGGAGATCACAACCAAGCTGCTCCAGGCCGTTCGCAAGCTGGATAACGTGCAGATTTTGGAGCACGTGGCCATGACCGACATCCTGACGGGCGAGCGTGACGGCGCCACGGTGTGCACCGG
>URZB01000001.1 GCA_900552295.1 uncultured Collinsella sp. | reverse complement strand
GAATCATGAAGTTTGTTTGCCCCGTTTGCGGTTATGTGGAAGAGTTCGACGGCGACCAGCTGCCCGAGGATTTTAAGTGCCCCCAGTGCGGCGTTCCCGGTTCTCGTTTCCTGAAGCAGGAGGAGGGCCAGCTCGAGTGGGCCGCCGAGCACGTCGTGGGCGTCGCCAAGATGGAGGGTGTCTCTGAGGACATCGTTGCCGACCTGCGCGCCAACTTTGAGGGCGAGTGCTCTGAGGTCGGTATGTACCTGGCCATGGCTCGCGTCGCTCATCGCGAGGGCTATCCCGAGATCGGCCTGTACTGGGAAAAGGCTGCCCACGAGGAGGCCGAGCATGCCGCCAAGTTCGCCGAGCTCCTGGGCGAGGTCGTGACCGACTCCACCAAGAAGAACCTCGAGATGCGCGTTGAGGCCGAGAACGGCGCCACCGCCGGCAAGACCGATCTTGCTAAGCGCGCCAAGGCCGCTGGCCTCGATGCCATCCACGACACCGTGCACGAGATGGCTCGTGACGAGGCCCGCCACGGCAAAGCTTTTGCCGGCCTGCTTAAGCGCTACTTTGGCTAAGCCAACCGCTTGAGACATAACCTCTAGCTCGATGAGGCCCGGACCGTATTGGTCCGGGCCTTTTTCGTGCCTCACGAACTTGTTAACGCCCTGAAATAGGACCGTCTTCGGCATCGGCTTCTCGTCAAAAACTAAGTGAGTAGACTTTTTGGAACTTGCCGAGCAGACCATCCATATCACTTTATAAAGCCGCAGGTAAATGCCTTGTTGCAAAACGACCTAGTCGCCAAAGTGCCAAAAGTCTACTCACTTAGATTCGCAGCCGTCCACGATCGAGCCATTTTGTGTCTAACGGGCATCTTTCCGTCAATTACTCCCAATTTTGTCCAGTCAACGAATAGTTCAGACCGGAGTAATGTCTCAGCCCTTTGCTCATCCGAGCTTTTATCACGATATTCAGCATCGAGCATCCTGCATATGGCCTTAACGATCGCGCGGAATCTATCCTCATCCGATATCTGTCTGTGTGTCAGGAGAAGCACATCGTAGCCCATGGCCTGAAGGGCCGTCATGCGGTCAGCGTCACGCAAGCCATCCCCTGCGCGTCCGTGCGAGGCCTTTCCCTGACATTCAATGGCCACCTGTCGCCTGCCGTCCGGCGAAGAAAGAAGTAGGTCGATATATACACGGGACTTTCCCACAATCGCTCGAGCACTTGTGCTTAGCATCACTTCAACATTAAGCTCTATGCCGCAAAAACTTTCGCCTCCCAGGGCTCGCGGCAGTCCAAGCAACAAATACGCCTCGACCTCAAAAGGCGACGCGGCACCCAATGGAACGAGTTGCGATACCGCCATAAATCTATTGCCGTAACGCATCCCGCAAACATCTGAACAAAAACGGTCAAGGTCTCCGCCCAAAACCAAAGCGTCTCGACGCCATAAATTTGAGGCGGTGCCGTCCTCGGACGGGCAACGCACCCAACCGACCGTTGTCGAAATCGCGCCCGAATCAATTGCACGCGAAAGCTCCGCCTCAAGTGCCGCCGGCAGGGCACACACCGCAAACAAGCCACACATCTCCGCCAATACCAAAAGAAGCTGAAGATCCGTCAGATGCCGCGACATGATGAATGTCGTCAGTAGAGGAGACGTAACCAAAAACCCATGCTCCGTTTCCAGCACGGATTCCCTGGGGAGCTCACCAAGAAACAGCCGCTGCCTAATGCTGGCAGGACAAGTCCGTTTGTTTCTCGTCCGAACCAATGTATACAACGGAAAACCGAGCGCGACCGCAGCCGTCGGGTTGCGGGCGAGATCATATCGCTGCCGGTCTTCTTCCGGTCGTGGAAGCGGCGGACACAAAGCGCGGACTTGAGGAGGCAAACGCCAGTACCTAAAAGCTGATATGTCACAAAGTAGATCCTTCATAGGCACAGGAAAACACGAATTTCAACCCAATCAGTCACGCATTGGCGCGAACGCAGCAAAAATGGCGCCGAACGGACTGCCAAGTTTTCAACAGCCCTCCCCAACTGGCCAAAAGCTTGCCGAGAGCTGGACGAAACCCTGTTGAAAACCCCATTTTTTCTCATGTAGAAGCTTTGCGCGGCAAGTGAGTAGACTTTTTTGAACATCCCGAGCAGGCCGGTCATCCTGCTTTTCAAAACCGCAGGTAGATAGCTTGTTACAAAACTGCCTGGTCGCCAAAGTGCCAAAAGTCTACTCACTTAGATTGCAGAATGCCCCCGTTAGCTGCAATTCCAAGGTGTTAAGCACTTTTGGACTCAGATCGTCATACTGGACAAGAATTTGAGTTGAGTTTTCAGGGGCAGCTGCGCCATCGGCACACCAATAACAGTCATTGATATCGACAAAAGGGATGCTCGAGCGCGTGAGGGCCCGCACAAAAGAGCTTCCGCCCGCTTCGCACTCCGCAACTACGGTGCAGTAAAGGCCCGCGTCTGCATGCTCAATCGAGACTTCCCCTGCCGGAAACGTTTTCCGTACAAGCGCCGCCAGGCCATCACGCGCCTCGCGAGCACGAACGCGTACACGGTTCACATGCCGCTCGTAATCACCCGATTCCAGCAAACGCGCCAAAGCGACCTGGTCAACAGAGCTCACCGACGAGGCGTAAAAACCAAGGTTGCGCCTAAATCGCTCCATTAGCTCATCGGGCAACACCATGTACGCTAGACGCAACGCCGATGACAGGCTCTTCGAAAACGTGTTGGTGTAGATAACCGACTGGGCGGCATCGATCGACGCGAGCGCGGGAATCGGCTTGCCGGCAAGGCGAAACTCACAATCAAAGTCATCTTCGATGAGATACCGACCTGGTCGCTCTGCGGCCCAGCTCAGCAGCGCATAGCGACGCGCAATACTCGTCACCAAACCGGTTGGATATTGATGCGACGGCATAAGGTGAAGGATGTCCGCTCCGGCATCGAGTAGCCCACCCAGGTTAACGCCCTCGCCATCCAGCGGAATATGCCGCACCTTGCAGCCCATGGCCTGATAGATGCGCGTCAGACGCAAGTAACCCGGGTCCTCGACGGCGTATATCTTGTCCGCGCCAAGCAGCTGGACCAGCATCGTGTCAAGCAGCTGGGCGCCCGCACCGATGACGATGTTATCGGGATTGACGTTCATGCCCCTCGTCCCGCGAAGATGATGCGCAATTGCACACCGCAGCCGAGCTGTGCCCTGCACGGGAGCGGGCGAGAAGATTTCGCGCTCATCTTCGGATGCCAACGTCGCCCGCAGCGCGCTTTGCCAAAGCCGCGCCGCCTCCAAAGCGGAAGGAGAAAGCGCGTCAAATCGCTCAACCTGTCCGTTGACATCATGCGCGCTGGGGCCCACAGAGACGGCATCTCGGTCGATGCCCTCCGCAGCCGAAGCCAAAACCGGTGCATCCGGAAGCTCGCAAGCGTAGTAGCCACGACGCGGCATTGAGCAAATATAGCCCTCGGCAAGTAACTGGCTATATGCATTCTCGATGGTAATGACGCTGATTCCCAGATGACTGGCAAAGGCACGCTTGGACGGAAGGTGCTCCCCCGCCACAATGCGCCCAGCAACGATATCGTCTCGAATTTGCTGGTAAACATACTCATAGAGCGATGCCTCGCCGCGTTTTTCCAAATTGTAGTCAAGCATGAGTTTGTCACCTGACCTTATTAAGTCATTCAATCTGGTATTAGTCTGACCTTGTAATTATCTCGAAAACTGAGTATTTCGCCATACCCAGCCCCCCGATAGGATGTTCCGTCAAGCAATGCACATGCCAACCAAGGGAGCAACCATGGCAGAACAGACCAGCAAGGCCGATCGCGTCAAACTCAATCGCGAGCTCGCGCAGATGCTCAAGGGCGGCGTCATCATGGACGTCACCACGCCCGAGCAGGCACGCATCGCCGAGGAGGCAGGCGCTTGCGCCGTCATGGCACTCGAGCGCATCCCGGCCGACATCCGTGCCGCAGGCGGCGTCTCGCGCATGAGCGACCCCAAGATGATCAAGGGCATCCAGGAGGCCGTCTCCATCCCCGTTATGGCCAAGTGCCGCATCGGCCACATTGTCGAGGCGCAGGTCCTGCAGGCCATCGAGATCGATTACATCGACGAGTCCGAGGTTCTCTCCCCTGCCGATGACGTCTACCATATCGACAAGACCCAGTTTGACGTGCCGTTTGTTTGCGGCGCCCGCGACCTGGGCGAGGCGTTGCGCCGTGTTGCCGAGGGTGCCACGATGATTCGCACCAAGGGCGAGCCGGGCACGGGCGACGTCGTTCAGGCTGTGCGCCACATGCGTAAGATCCAAAAGCAAATCCGCGACGTTGTTGCCCTGCGCGATGACGAGCTCTTTGAGGCAGCCAAGCAACTGCAGGTTCCGGTCGAGCTGGTGCGCGAGGTCCATGCCACGGGCAAGCTTCCCGTCGTGAACTTTGCCGCCGGCGGCGTAGCGACCCCCGCCGACGCCGCGCTGATGATGCAGCTGGGCGCCGAGGGCGTCTTTGTCGGCTCGGGCATCTTTAAGAGCGGCGACCCCGCCAAGCGTGCCGCCGCCATCGTCAAGGCCGTGGCCAACTTCACCGACGCTGAGCTCATCGCCGAGCTTTCGGAGGACCTGGGTGAGGCCATGGTGGGCATCAACGCCGACGAGATCGAGATCATCATGGAGGAGCGCGGACGCTAGTCCGGTAGAAAGGATCGCACATGAGCGATTACGCAGACCAAACGGTCGCCGTGCTGGCGGTCCAAGGCGCTTTTGCCGAGCACGAGGCGAGGCTGTCCGAGCTAGGCGCACGTTGTATTGAGCTGAGGCAGGCGGCTGATTTGAAGCAGGACTTTGATCGTCTGGTACTTCCCGGCGGCGAGTCTACCGTTCAGGGGAAGCTGCTTGATGAGTTGGGCATGCTCGAGGAGCTTCGTGCCCGTATCTCTGAAGGCATACCCGTCCTGGGCACCTGCGCCGGCCTGATTCTTCTGGCTCACGACCTTGCCGCCCATGACGATAAGGGCACGCCGCGTTTGGCAACCATGGATGTGCTCGTTGAGCGTAATGCCTATGGCAGACAGCTCGGCAGCTTTCGCACCAAGGGGCAGGTAGGCGGTATCGACGGTGAGGTGCCGCTGACGTTTATCCGTGCACCCCGCATCGTCGAAGTGCACGGCGACACTGAGGCCCTAGCCGAAGTCGACGGCCGTATCGTCGCCGCCCGCCAAGGCAACCAGCTCGGCGTCACCTTCCACCCCGAGCTCGACGACGACACCCGCCTCCACGAACTCTTCCTCCAAATGTAGGCTGAGTAGAAACGAGCGTGGGTTTTCGGACGCATAACAAATGAAAGTGGATAATCTCCCACTTTGAGCTTGAATGCAGGCTCAAACCGGGAGATTATCCACTCTCATACTATGTAGTCGTTTAAGAACGTTCCCAATGACTACTTTGGACCATGACGGCGCCGCAGGTAGAGGACGGGCGCGCAGCGTCAACTAGTTACGCGGTTCGTAAAACCGCGTAACCCCTAAAAACGGTTGCCGCGGAAGCCGCCACCGTTGCGGCCACCGCGATCGCCGCCACGGCCACCGCGGTCGTTACCACGGTTGCCGCCAAAGCCGCCACGGTTGCCGCCGCGGTCGCCATAGCCACCACGGTTGCCGCCAAAGCCGCCGCGACCGCCACGGTCGCCGCCACGGTCACCAAAGCCGCCGCGACCGCCACGGTCGCCGCCACGGCCACCGCGGTCGTCACGGCCGCCGCGAGGACCGCGGTCCTCGTCCAGGCCCATGGCGACGAGCGGAGCGATAACCTTATCGAGAGCGGCCATCAGCTCGGTAGCCTCCTCGTAAGAAAGCTCGGGCAGGAGCTTCTCTTTCTTGTTGGCAAGCTCGACCAGGCCCTCAGCGGCATCCTCGGCAGCGAAGACGACGATCTTGCGCATATCGCCCTCGGCGTCGTCGATGCGGCCGACCAGATCGGCAGCCTCGGCCTCGGCCATCAGGCCATCGAGCTCACGAAGGCGCATGCCCAGCAGGTCGGACATTTCCTTCTGCTCCATCTTGGGCTTGAGGTCAAGAAGCTTGATGGCGCGCTCGATGTTCGCCATGCGCTCGGCCTTGGCCTCCTCCTCCTTGGAAATAGCAAAGCGACGGCTACGCAGCAGGCGGGCGGCCTTCTGCATCTTGTCCATCAGCTCTTCGTCATCGTAATCAACGGCGGCCTCGACAACCTCGGCCTCCTCCTCGGCGGAAACCTCGTCAGCAGCCTCAACCTCGGCAGCTTCGGTCTCCACGGTCTCGACTGCCTCGACCTCGGCAGCCATGGTCTCGTTCTCGGTCTCGTTCATGATCTCCTCGTTCTCAGACATGAGACTCCTTCTTGGCCCTCTCGGGCATCATCGCCCCATTCGCGGGGCCCGTCGCGCACTCTTTGCGCTTTAAACATTCATGCCTCTCGGCAAAACGTCCATTAGTTTATGGTGTCGCCATCCAATCTAGCTGCAGAATCTATGTGCACACATTAATGCGACATGTGCGACTCGCGACGAGCGTACACCAGCGACGTCGCGAACCCAACCACGGCAATTACAGCCGCCACACGCACGGCAGCTGCAAATCCAATCGCCTGGGCAACGTCCGTCGCAGCGCCAGCGACACCGGCAGTCGCCGCAGAACTCGAGAGCAGGCCGATAAACAGCGACGGGCCAAACGATGCGGCAATCATGTTCCACGTGTTGAGCAATGCCGTTCCGTGAGGATGCTCAGCGGCAGGCAGCGTCTCCAAGCCGGCCGTTTGCGAGGGGCTCAGCACCAAACCGACTCCGGCATACACCACAACGGTCAGCGCCACGACGACGCCGATGTTCATGCTTGCCGCCGTCATCGAGATGGCAGTCTGCCCCACGGCAATCAGGGCAAAGCCGACCGGCAGCAGCGGCCATGCGCCACGGGCGTCCATCACGCGTCCGCCCACAATCGAGGTCACGGCGTTGCAGGCAATCGCCGGCAAAATGAGCAAGCCCGCAACAAGTGCGGTCATTCTGTATGCGCCCTCAAAATAGAGCGGCAACAAAACGCTCATCGAGAACGTCGTCATCATCGACACCACCACAAGCAGGCACGCAGGCCAAAAGCGAACGCTCGCCATGGGACGCACGTTAAGCACCGGATGTTCGAGCTTGAGCTGACGGGCGGCAAACAGGCCGAGCAGCACAATGGCGGTGAAGAGCGCCACGATACTGGCAATCAGATTGGTCGAGAACTCGCCTACGGAATACACAAATGCCGTAATGCCGGCCGCGAGCAAAACAACCGACAGAATATCAAGCGTAGTGTTCGAGCGCTCTCCAACATTCTGAACAAGCTTTGCGCCCGCCACAGCGACCACAATGCCGCCCACCAGCGGCACTACGAACACCGCCCTCCAGCCAAACAACGTACACATAAGACCGCTGATCACGGGTCCAAACGCCGGCCCCAGCGTAATGCAGGCACCGCCCAGGCTCAGATACAGGCCGAGCTTCTCGCGCGGAGCGCATGACAGCACCACGTTCATCATGAGCGGGAACAAGATGCCCGATCCCGCAGCCTGCAAAATACGACTTGGCAGCAAAACGCTAAACGACGAAGCGACCAGGCACAGGACTTCGCCGGCGACCATGCATCCGCATGCGAAAAACAGCAGCTTGCGCGTCGAGAAACGGCCGGACAGGAAGGCCATGATGGCCGTAAAGATCGACGTCACGATCATGTAGCCCGAAACGAGCCACTGCGCCGTGGTGGCACTCACCGAAAAGGCCGCCATAATGTCGTGCAACGCCACGTTAATGATGTTCTCGTTAAACGCGGCGACAAAGGCTGCAATATACATTACGACGAGAAGCGCCGCAGTGCCCGATGGCGTTACTCTAACTTGTTGCTGAGATTTGCTCCCCATGCATTTCCTTCCTCTTGGAACGACAGTCGCATCGCCCCAGAGGAACAGTCCAGGGCGAAAAATGAGCCCTAGACTTACGCCAGACGCCGTACACGACGAGTCTGGCAACATGGTCCAACGTCGAAAGATTGTAACGCGGACGCGCAGCTTTCCTTCCGCGCTATTATTAAAAGTCCACGAAAGCATAAGACATGAGGAGCCCGCCATGATTAAGCCCATCATGAAATCCGAGTTCTTTTTGCGTCTGCCTTCCGAAGACGCGGGACCCGACGATGCCGCGACCGGGCAGGATCTCCTAGATACACTCCACGAGCATGAGCGCGAGTGCGTGGGCCTCGCCGCCAACATGATCGGCGTGCGCAAACGCATCATCTGCGTAAAGGACGGCAACAGGACGCTCCTGATGTACAATCCTCAAATTCTTGAGCAGGTCAATGCCTATCAGACAAGCGAAGGATGCCTCTCGCTAATCGGCGAGCGTCCCTGCACCCGCTATCGCCGCATTAAGGTTGAGTATTTGGACGAGAACTTTGTCCGCCGCATCAAAAACTTCTCGGGCTACACCGCCGAGATCATCCAGCACGAAATCGACCACTGCAACGGAATCGTTATTTAGTTCCACCGATTCAAGAAAGCTCCCTGCAGCCAAGCAACTGCAGGGAGCTTTCGATTGTATAGAGCCTCTATCCCTTAGCTTTGACGGTAATGATCGAAGAAGTCGGCGAGGTCTTCGAGCGACTCTTTGAGCACTTCCATGCGCGGCAGGTACACGATGCGGAAGTGATCGGGCTCGGCCCAGTTAAAGCCGCCGCCGCGCGTGATCAGAATCTTCTTCTCGTGCAGCAGGTCGAGGGCAAACTGCTCGTCATCGGTGATGTTGAACTTCTTAACATCCATCTTGGGGAAGATATAGAACGCCGCGCGCGGCTTGACCACCGAGATGCCATCGATCTTGTTGAGTGCCTCATACACAAAGTTGCGCTGCTCGTAGACACGACCGCCGGGACGGATGTAGTCGTTGACCGACTGATGGCCACCGAGCGCCGTCTGGACGATCGACTGGGCCGGCACGTTGGAGCACAGGCGCATGTTAGAGAGCATGTTGATACCCATAATGAAGTCGCTCATGCAGCGCTGGTTGCCCGAAAGCACCATCCAGCCAATACGATAGCCCGCGATCATGTGCGACTTGGAAAGGCCGCTAAAGGTAACGCAGGGCAGATCGGGAGCGAGCGAGGCAATCGAGACGTGCTCGTAGCCGTCCATGCACAGACGGTCGTAGATCTCATCGGCAAAGATCATCAGCTGATGCCTGCGCGCAACCTCGACGATGCCCTCGAGCACCTCGCGCGGGTAGACCGAGCCCGTGGGGTTGTTGGGGTTGATGATGACGAGGGCCTTGGTCGCGCTCGTGATCTTGGACTCCATATCCTCCAGGTCGGGATACCAATCCGCCTGCTCATCGCATAGATAGTGCACGGGATGACCGCCGGCGAGGGTTGCGCACGCCGTCCAGAGCGGATAGTCGGGGCTGGGGATCAAAATCTCGTCGCCATTGTCGAGCAGAGCGTTCATCGAAAGCTGAATGAGTTCGGACACGCCGTTGCCCGTGTAGATATGCTCCATCTGAACATTGGGCAGGCCCTTGATCTGCGAATACTGCATGATCGCCTTGCGCGCAGAGAACAGGCCGCGCGAATTGGAATAGCCTTCGCAGTCGGGCAGCTGCTGGCGCATGTCCTTGATAACCTCGTCGGGCGTGCGAAAACCGAAGGGCGCCGGGTTGCCGATATTGAGCTTGAGGATGCGCTCGCCCTCGTCCTCCATACGGGCAGCCTCGTCGACGACGGGACCGCGCACGTCATACAGGACGTTATCGAGCTTGGTGGATTTAGAAAAAGTACGCATGGTGGTGCTCCTTGGAATTTGAGCTGAGAGACTAGGTTCGGATTTGGCAACGTTATGGGACGAGGACGTCTCGACTTGATCGGCGTCACTGGCGAGCAGCCAGGAAACATCGACCTCCAAAATACGGGCGAGCAGCTCTGCCACATCGCGCCGCGGGATCGTCTTGCCGCTCACATATTGGCTCATCTGACTCTTGCCGAGTTTTTTGCCGAGCATCTCCGATGCGCGGATTACATCCGACTGGCGAACGTCGCGATCGGACATGGTCTGTCGCAGGCGATCGCTAAACGCCTCTTGGGCCATTAGAACCTCCTTGCTGGCAAAGTTCAATTTATAGAACACAAATTGAACCTGAGTTCAATTTAGGCAGCAGTATAGCGCGGCGCATTATCCGAAAGTTCAATTTCATAAGAAAATGTACCGAACCCCGAGAATTGTCCCAAAGTAGACAACAGGTACGCGCTTTTAGAGATATTCAAGGAAACGAGCCGCCGCAAGCGAAACGTCAGCGGTGCGGTATATGGCGTTGATCTGCCGATGAGGATGTCCCTCGAGCGGGCGCACGGCAACATCGAACTGGCAGCGGCGCAAGATGAGCGCCGGAAGAATGCTCACGCCCAGACCGTCCTCGACCATGGCCATAATCGCATAATCATCCCAGGTCGACAGCTTAGAGCGTACCGCCAGGCCCGCGCGGCGAAACAGCGGCGTAATCTCGTCGTCGCTACCGCGTTCCAGCAGAATAAACTGCTCGTTGGCCAAATCGGCAAGGGAAACGACCTCCGCGGTAGCAAGCGAGGAGTCCGCTGGCACCACGGCCATCAACTCATCTTGCACCAATGGCCGCGACGCCATGCCGGCGCCGCGTGGTTCGCGCGGAATAAAGCCCAGGTCGCAGCGACCTTCCGCCACCCATTGCTCAATCTCGGAGTAATCACCCATCAGCAGCTCGTAATCGACGTCCGGGTGATCGGCGCGAAAGTGCGCAATCACCGGCGGCAGCACGTGGGTCGCCACGCTCGAAAACGTACCGATGCAGATTTTGCCGCGCATGAGCCCACGCATCTCATCCACCCGTCGCTGCAAACGAACAAATTCCTCGCACAACGCCTCGACCGCCGGCATAACTTGCCGCCCATCGGCAGAAAGCACTACGCCCTCGCGGCTTCTATCGAGCACTTTAAAGCCCCAGTCGGCCTCGAGATCGGCCACCATACGGCTCACGCCCGACTGCGAATAGCTCAGCCGCTCGGCGGCGCGCGTAAAACTTCCGGCGCGCACGGTCTCAAGCAGCACCTGCATCTTTTGAATATTCGTTTCCACGGCACCCCTCCACATATGCATGAGCTTTTGTCATGTTATCTATGAATTATATTCGCTTTTCTTCTATAGCCAGTTCACCCATAGTGAACATGCTCGGATATAGAGGGGATGTCAGCGTATGAACAACGGACTGTTTACGTACTTAGCAGCATTGCTGTTGTTTGGCTCCAACGGCATCATCGCCGCCGCCATCGCGCTGCCGAGCTCCGATATCGTGCTCCTGCGCACGTTTTTGGGCGCACTCTCGCTTGTCACCATCCTCGCCATCACCCAACGCCATAAGTTGCAGGCGCCATCTCGCCCCCGCGAAGCCGCAGCCCTCCTCCTCTCGGGAGCCGCGCTGGGCGCCAGCTGGATTTTTCTGTTCCGAGCCTACCAGACGATCGGCGTCGGCGTTTCCTCGCTGCTGTACTACTGCGGCCCCATCATCGTCATGGCGCTCTCCCCGCTCATCTTTGGCGAAAAGCTGACCGGCAGCAAAATCGCCGGCTTTATCGCCGTCGCCTGCGGTGCTTTTCTCATTGCGGCACAAGGTCTAGGCGGCAATATGCCCATTGCGGGTATCGCTTGCGGCATCGCCTCGGCCTTCTGCTATGCATTGATGGTCATCGCCAGCAAGGGTGCGCCGCACATCGAGGGCCTCGAGAACTCCGCGCTCCAGGTGAGCGCCGCCTTTGTGACCGCGCTGGTCCTTACGCTCCTCACGCAGGGCGCCCCCTCATTCCTGTCCGCCGGCGTCGCCGCCAGTATTGATTGGCGCGCCGTCGTCATGCTCGGCGTCGTCAACACCGGCATCGGCTGCCTGCTCTACTTTAGCGCCGTCGCCAAACTGCCCGTCCAGACCGTCGCCGTCGTCGGCTACCTCGAGCCGCTTTCGGCGGTCGTGTTCTCGGCCGTCCTTTTGGGCGAAGCCATAACACCGGTCCGTCTGATGGGCGCCGTGCTTATCATCGGCGGCGCGATCTTTTGCGAACTCGCCGGCAAACGCGCAAACGCCAAGGCTGGCATCGCCCAGGCAGCACGTGCTTAAAGCCCCTGCTTTGAAATGCTACCTGCATACATAAATAATCCTCAGCTGGGGATTATTGTCTAAAATAACCTGATGTGCCAAACTGCTCTTGTATGTATAAAGACGGCATAAAGGTTATCTGTCCTAGACGGATAACCGGATGTCCAAGGGAGTCCACGTGGCACATAACAAACTGGAGGCAAGCCCCCAAGATCAGCGTGGTCAAGGCGGGCATGGAGCCATTCCCCTCTCCGCTGGCATGCTGCTCGTTACGCTCGGCGTCGTCTACGGCGACATCGGCACGAGCCCCATGTACACCATGAAATCAATCGTCGCCAACAACGGCGGCATCGGTACCGTCAGCGAGGACATGATCTTAGGAGCGCTTTCGCTCGTCATCTGGACCATGACGCTCGTGACCACGGTCAAGTACGTGGTTATCGCCATGAAGGCCGATAACCACAACGAGGGCGGCATCTTCGCCCTGTTTAGCTTGGTGCGCAAAGTGGCGCCGTGGCTGATCCTTCCCGCCATGATCGGCGGCGCGGCGCTGCTCGCCGACGGCATCCTCACCCCCGCCGTCACGGTTACCACGGCCATCGAGGGCTTGCGCACTATCGAGTGGGGCCATGCGCTTTTGGGTGACGGCCAGACCAACGTCATCATCATCACCATCATCATTATCTGCGGCCTGTTTGCCATGCAGCGCGCCGGCACCTCGTCGATCGGCAAGCTGTTCGGCCCGCTCATGACGCTGTGGTTCCTGTTCTTGGCTGGCGCCGGCCTGTTCAACATGCTCGGCAACCTGTCCATCCTACGCGCGCTCAACCCCATCCGCGGCATCATGTTCCTGTTCTCGCCCATCAACCACTCGGGCATCATGGTGCTCGGCTTCGTCTTCCTGTCGACGACCGGCGCCGAGGCGCTCTATTCGGACATGGGTCACGTGGGCAAGGCTAACATTTACGCATCCTGGCCGTTCGTAAAGGCAGCCCTCATCCTTAACTATCTGGGTCAGGGCGCTTGGCTGCTCGCCAACAATTCCAATCCCCAGATGCTCGCGATGGATATCGTCAACCCGTTCTATATGATGCTCCCCGAGCCCCTGCGCCCCTTTGCCATCGTGCTTTCGGCCGTGGCGGCCATCATCGCCTCGCAGGCGCTCATCACCGGCTCGTTCTCGTTGGTTTCGGAGGCAACGCGCCTCAACCTTATGCCGCATCTGCGCATCCACTACCCCAGCGACACCAAGGGCCAACTCTATATTCCGCTCGTCAACAACATCATGTGGGTCGGCTGTATCTTCATCGTGCTGCTGTTCCAAAACTCCGAGCGCATGGAGAGCGCCTACGGCCTCGCCATTACCGTGACCATGCTCATGACCACGACGCTTTTGACGAGCTACATCGCCGGCATCCTCAAGCACAAGCTGGGCGCCTGCGTCTTCGCCCTGCTCTTTGGTGCCATTGAGCTGTGCTTCTTCGCTTCGTGCCTCACCATGTTCTTTGACGGCGGCTACGTCATGATCTTCCTGGCCGCGCTGCTGTTTGGCCTTATGTACGTGTGGCGCCGCGGCACCGCCATCGAGCGCACGCAGACGATCCTGCTGCCCGTCTCCAAGTACATTGACCAGCTCGGCCGCCTGCGCAACGACGAGACCTACCCCGTGCTCGCCGACAATCTGGTGTTCCTTACCAACAGTCCCGACCCGCTCACGCTCGACCGCGACGTGCTCTACTCCATCTTGGACAAGCACCCCAAGCGTGCCAAGGCATATTGGTTCATCAACGTACACGTTACCGACGAGCCCTATACGCACGAGTATTCCGTTGAGACCTTTGGCACAGACTTCCTGTTCCGCGTGCGCTTGGACCTGGGTTTTAAGGTCAACCAGCGCATCAACGCCTACCTGCGCCAGATCGTTGGCGACCTGATGGCCTCGGGAGAGCTGCCACCGCAGCACCACACCTACTCCATCTACGAGACGCGCGGCAACGTGGGCGACTTCCGTTTTTGCATGCTGCGCAAGATGCTCGCCCCCGAAACGGACATCAACCGCAACGACCATCGCGTCATGGCCATCAAGTACGCCGTCCGCCGCGCCTGCGGAAGCCCGGCACGTTGGTATGGTCTCGAGAACTCGGCCATCATCATCGAGTACGTGCCACTGTTTGCCCGCATGCGCCCGGCCGTTAAGCTCGTGCGCACCCAGGTGCCGCTCGAGGTTCAGATCGAAGAGGCCGAGGAAATGGAAGTCGATATCTTCTCGGACGACTTGGTCAACGGCAACGAGGCCGGCAAGAGTATGAACGTCGATCCCACCGAGCTGCTCGAGAGCGTCGCCGATACGCCCGAGCAACAGCAACTCGACGGACTCGAGAGCACCCAGCTCAACGACGCCAACTTCTAACACGCCACCAGCCATTGACGACAACGGCTCCGCATCTCATAAAAGGTGCGGAGCCGTTTTATGTCGCAACGGACCGGTGAGCTACGAACGACGCGGCTCGGGAACCACGAGCCTATCGGGGCTCGCGCCCTCGGCATCCATCAGGCTCACGTAGCGAATCGACGGATCCCCATACATCGCGTAGTAATAATTGCCCGTGCGCGCGCTAAAGCATCCGGTGTAGATAGTCTTCTCGAACTTGCCATCGCCCATCCTGGACGCTCCCTCGATCATCACCACGCCCTCGAGCGAGCGGAACATGCGAACGACGTTTTCGGTCTCGCTCTCCTTTTGCGGGTAATTGGCATTGAGGTACGCCGCCTTTACAAAACGGCTCGGCGAATAGCAATCGCCCGGAATGCCGCGCATGCCGGCACCGGCTCCATAGGGCTTGAGCTCGGCGCCACGCCATGTCGCCGTCTGCGGAAAATCGCTTGTGGCAGTGATATAGGTGCGCAGGTTTTCCATGTGCCACGGGAAGGTCGGCTGGTTGGCAAGGGTGTCGACCGGATTGTCGTATACATGCAGGCCGTCAGCCATCATCTCGACCACGATGCTGCGCTGGCTGTCGCCGATAATCCAATGGAGCAGCGACACGCCCAGCCCCTCTCCGGCAGATTTGGCGACAATCACCGTGTCGCGCAGCGCGGCCTCGACCTCATCGACCGTCGAGAACGTCGCTGCCACCCACAGGGGGAACTCATAGGCCGCGATATTGGTCTTGCCGTCGACAGGGCCCTCGGCATACTCGGCATAGCCGGGAAAGTTGAGCCCCGCCACAGCCAGACCCGCATCGTTACCGCAATCGAAAAACATGGGATAGTTCTTGTAATCGATGCACATACCGATCACCGCGTGCGCCGCTGTCGCGTCGTCGATAAACGAATACGGAATGTGAAACCCGCGCGGCATCACGCGAACCTGTTGGCCGTAGTCAAAGCTCCAGTCGAGATTGCGGCCCAGATACATGTGGCCAGAATTATCGGTAAATCGAATACTCGTACACATAGCGCCTCCTAGCTTTACGTTCTTGCTAATTTCATTGTCTCCAAACAAAAAGGCGCTAAACACAAAAGCCCGGACATGACAACAATGTCATGCCCGGGCCAAAAGCACAGGTTCAATCCCCGATCAAATCACTCTAGACAAGTTTGCCGAGACAATGGTCAATCATGTGTTGAATCATTTGAGCCTCGAAGCCCACAAAGTCCTGCTTGCGCTCACGCATCTTGCCGTCGACAATCTGGTCAAAGGCAACCTTGCACTTGATATAGCGCGTGGACTTGGTGACCTCCTCGTGCGTCAGGCAGCTCTCCTCCATCTTGCTGGCGCCCAGGCCAAACACCAGACGGGGGTTGTAGAGCACGTGGGGCTCGCCGGCGTCGTCCAGATAGACGCAAACCTTCTTGGTAACGCCAATCTGGTTAGCGGCAAGGCAGCCGGCATCGTCGAGCGACTTGATGGTATCGATCAGGTCCTGTGCGACCGACTCGTCCTCGACGGTCGCAACCTCGCAACGCTGGGACAGGATAGCCTCGTCGTGGCAAAGCTCTTTAATCATACGTTCCTCCATAGGGGTCGTTGTAACCGCTTAAGTATACGGTACCCACACATTTTCATGCGAAAAATACCGTCCGTCTGCTACGAAGCGCCGAACATCAACATGCGAGGAACAACAGCGTCGTAAAGGGGCTATAGTGGGAGCGTTCGTGTCAATCGGCCTAAACTCGGGGCCGAACAAGGAAAGGGTATGCATGGACGAACTATTTCACGTCAGCGAGCGCAAGTCCACAATCGGGACCGAACTCCGCGCTGGACTGACAACATTCCTGGCGATGGCCTACATCATCGCCGTCAACCCCGCGGTGCTCTCGGGCGCTGGCATCGATGCGGGAGCGCTCGCCTGCGCCACCTGCCTGGGCGCCGGCATCATGACCATCTGCATGGGCATCTTCGCCAACCGCCCGCTCGCCTGCGCGTCGGGCTTAGGCGTCAACGCGATGATCGCCGGAATCACCACCACCGTCTGCGGCGGTGACTGGCACGTGGCCATGAGCGTCATCTTCCTTGAGGGCGTCGTCATCTTGCTGCTCGTGCTTTGTGGCCTGCGCGAGGCCATCATGGACGCCATCCCGGTTGTCCTGCGTCACGCCATCTCGGTGGGTCTGGGCCTGTTCATCGCCATGATTGGCCTGTGCGATGCCGGCATTATCACCGCTGGCGCCGGTACACTCGTCGGTCTGGGCGACATCACCTCCCCCACCTTCATCGTCGGCATCATCTCCATCCTGGTGACAGTCGCCCTCGCTTGCCGCAACGTCCCCGGCTCGCTGCTCATCGGCATCGTCGTCGCCGTCATCGCCGGCATCCCCCTAGGTGTGACCCAGGCTCCGACCGGTATCATCGCCCCGCTCGACTTCTCGAGCATCGGTGGCCCCATCGCCGACGCCGGCGGCGTGCCCGCCATCGTCAAGGTCCTTACCGACCCCGCGCTCCTCGTCATCTCGTTCTCGCTACTCATGAGTGACTTCTTCGACACCATGGGCACCGCGATGGCCGTGGCCAAGCAGGGCGAGTTCCTCACCGACGACGGCAACGTCGAGAATATCAAGGAGATCCTGATCGTCGACTCCGCCGCCGCTGCTGTGGGCGGTTTCATGGGCGTCTCCTCCATCACCACCTTCGTCGAGTCCACCTCTGGCGCAGCCGACGGTGGCCGCACGGGCCTCACCTCCGTCACCACCGGCGTGCTGTTCATTCTCGCCGCGTTCTTTTCCCCCATCGTCACCATCGTTTCCAGCGCCGCCACCTGCGGTGCTCTGGTCTACGTCGGCTACCTCATGATGAGCGAGGCCTCCGAGATCGACTGGTCCGACGTGTCGCAGGGTTTCCCGGCGTTCATGATTGTCGCCGGCGTGCCCTTCACCTACTCCATCTCTGCCGGCATCGGTCTGGGCTTTATCGCCTACGTGGTCGTCGCGCTCTTTAAGGGCGAGGCCTCCAAGATCAAGCCGCTCATGTGGATCGCAGCCCTCGCCTTCCTCGTCTACTTCTTTGTAGCGTAGCGGCAAAGCTGCCAAAGCAGAACATCAAGGCGCGGAGTCGCATCGAGCGGCTCCGCGCCTTTCTTTTAGCGTCTGCCCCCGCGCCAGCGAGCGACAATTGAGGCTGTCAATATCACAACACCGAGAGAAGCCTGCCTTGGAAGCGCATCATAAGCAGATAACCGTTTATTCAGAGTGTGTGGAAGGCGCGCCCGTCATCTACCTTCCCGTGGTTATGGGCGACGGTAGTGAAGTCTACGAGCGCTGCCGAGAGCTCGACTGCCCGCCCTTCACCCTTGCCGCCATTGGAGGACTCGATTGGAATCGCGAGCTGAGCCCCTGGGAATGCGACGGAACTATACGAGATGCCGAGCCCTTTGGCGGACAGGCGTCTGAGTTTCTCGATGAGCTGCTGAATCGGATAATCCCAGAGGCCGAATCATCACTTCCCTGCCCGCCCACCTGGCGCGGCATTGCCGGCTACTCGTTGGCGGGTCTTTTTTCACTGTGGGCACTTTGGCAAACAGATGTCTTTGAGCGCGCGGCAAGTGCATCGGGGTCGCTGTGGTTCCCCGGCTTTATCGACTACGCGCGCGAGCGCACGATGACAGCCACGCCCGACGCCGCCTATCTGTCGCTCGGTAAAAAGGAAACCAAGACGCCCAACCGCATGATGCGGCACGTACTCGACGATACGCGTGCGATGGAAGAGCTGTTTATCGAGCGTGACATTCCAACAACGCTGGAGCTCAACCCCGGCAATCACTTTGCCCAAACTGACCTGCGCATGGCGCGCGGCATCCACTGGATACTGACGCATTAAAAATGGCGTCCACGCGTACATACGCATGGACGCCATTTTTAATTTGGCTGAACGCAGCTGCTATTCAGCAGTCTCCTCAAGCTCGGAAGTATCGAACTCAAAGTCATTACCGGGCAGGATAGCGTTGAGCACAATTCCCACCAGCGAGCCCACGGCAAGGCCCGAAAGCGAAATCGTCACGCCGCCCAGCTCCAGCACGATGGCACCGGCGGTACTGTAGGCAATGCCGAGCGAAAGCACGAGCACCAGAGCCGCCACCAGCACGTTGCGGTTGTTCTGGAAATCAACCTGATTCTCGATGAGGTTACGCACGCCAACGGCGCTGATCATGCCGTAGAGCACGAGTGACACACCGCCGATAACGCACGCCGGCATAGCAGCGATCACAGCAGCAAACTTGGGGCAGAACGAAAGCACGATGGCACAGCACGCGGCAATGCGAATCACGCGCGGGTCGAACACGCGCGTCAGGGCAAGCACGCCGGTGTTCTCGCCATACGTCGTATTGGCCGGAGCGCCAAAGAGCGACGCCAAGATGGTCGCCAGGCCATCGCCGAGCAGGGTACGGTGCAGACCGGGATCGGCAATGTAATTGCGTTCGCAGGTAGAGCCAATGGCGGAGATATCGCCAATGTGCTCAATCATGGTCGCAAAGGCCAGCGGCATGATGGTGATGATAGCCGTCGTGGCAAGACCGCTATCGAACTGCGGGCCAAAGAGCGCAAACACGGTGTTGTCCCACACGATGGGCAGACCGACCCACGGAGCGGCGGCAACGCCCGAAAAATCAACCTCGCCCAGCACCGCCGCGACGGCATAGCTCACCACAACGCCCAGCAAAATCGGCACGATCTTGACCATGCCGCGGCCCCAGATGTTGCAGATGACGATCACGGCCACAGCGATAACGGCGACAAGCCAGTTGGTCTGGCAGTTGGCAATGGCAGAGCTCGCCAGGATCAGGCCGATGGAAATGACGATGGGACCGGTCACCACCGGCGGAAAGAAGCGCATGACACGCTTGGCGCCAAATGCGCGGAACAGCGCCGCCAGCACCGGATAGAGCAGGCCGGCGCAGGCAACGCCCAGGCAAGCGTAAGGCAAAAGCTCGGCCTCGCCGTTGGGTGCAATGGCGGCATAACCCGCGATAAAGGCAAACGACGAGCCCAGAAACGCGGGCACCTTACCGCGCGATAGAAAATGAAACAGCAGCGTGCCGATGCCGGCGAACAGAAGCGTCGCCGAAACGGAAAGGCCGGTGAGCACAGGCACGAGCACCGTGGCTCCGAACATCGCAAACATGTGTTGCAAACCCAACACAAACATGCGCGGGCGGCCGAGCGACGATGCATCGTAGATGGCATCGGTGACGGCGGGCGTCGAGGATTGGGACATGGAAGTCCTTTCATGATGGAAGGGCGATCAGGCATATCGGATAACCTGCCCGAACGATACGATCCGAACCATTGTACGTGATACGCCATGTCTCGCACGCGCCGTCACCTGCAAACGGTAGCGTTACTTCCAAACGCGCTCGGCAATGCGCTTGACCAGCGCGATCTTTGCCCACTGTTCGTCCTCGGTCAGTTTGTTGCCAATCTCACAGCTGGCAAAGCCGCACTGGGGCGACAGGTACAGGTTCTCGAGCGGCACATACTTTGCGGCCTCGTGGATACGTTCGACGATGGCATCCTCGTCCTCGAGCTCAGCGGCCTTGGTGGTCACCAGGCCCAGCACGACCTTCTTGCCGGGAGCAGCATACTTGAGCGGCTCAAAGCCACCGGCGCGCGGCGTATCGAACTCAAGGTAGAACGCGTCGACATCCTCGTGCGCAAACAGGTACGGTGCAATGGGATCGTAACCACCCTCGAAGGCATACGTGGAGTGATAGTTGCCGCGGCACACGTGCGTATTGATAACCAGATCGTCGGGCTTGCCCGCGATGGCAGCATTGTTGAGCGCCACGCCCAGCTCGCTCACCTTTTGCAGGTCAACCGGACTCATGCCGGTCTTGGACACAAAGTCGGTATCGCAATAGATGCCCCAGGTGCAGTCATCAAATTGGATGTTGCGGCAGCCCGCGGCATACAGGTCGGCAATCACGGTGCGGTATGCTGCGGCAATGGCATCGGCGAGCTCTTCGTCGGTCTTATAGACGGCACGCAGGCTCTCCTGCTGGCCATCACAGCGGTCGAGTGTGACTTCGGAGAACGTCTGGATCGGCGCCGGAATGGTCTGGCGCGCGATCTGGCCCTCACCCTCGAGCGACTTGACAAATTTGAAGTGCTCGACGAACGGATGGTTCTCGCCGCTAATGGGACCGGTTACCGCGGCGGTGTCGGCGGTAGTCTCCTCATCGTGAAACATGTAGCCCGTGCGCGAGGCGCGGCGCTCAATGCCGTTGAGTCCCCACATAAAATCGAGGTGCCAGTAGCTGCGGCGGAACTCGCCATCGGTAATCACCTGCAGGCCGGCAGCCTTCTGCTTGGCCACTAAGTCGCGGATGGCCTCGTCCTCGACGGCCTTAAGGCCGGAAGCGTCGAGTTTACCCGCGACATAGGCGGCACGGGCATCCTTTACAGCCTGCGGACGAAGAAAACTGCCGACGATATCGGCGCGAAACGGCGCGTTCGGTTGAATCGAAGTGCTCATAGATATCTCCCTTTGCATCGGTTGCTTTACTGGGACAGAGTATGAGCGCTCATATGGTCATCGTAAAATATACGTTTATAACAGTTTGATATAGATGCTTCCTATATCAGTCTGGACTGTCATAAAGAGACTTGAACCGTGCGGAGCACAGCAGCCTAGATATGCTGACGAATCGCGTCGATATAGGCCCGACCGTAGCGCGTGAGCGTCGTGTTCTTGCGCGTGATGATGCCAATCTCCATGTACTCGTCCACGTCGAGCGGAATCGAGATAATGCCGGGGCCGTTGAGCTCGTGGCTGATCACGCCCGAGCATACCGTGTAGCCGTTGAGGCCCATGGCCAAATTGAACAACGTCGCACGATCGCGCACGCGGATATTTTTGCGACGCTCGAACGTCGAGGTCAGCTCCTCGGAATAGTAAAACGAGTTGTAGCTGCCCTGCTCGTAGGACAGGAACGGGTAGTCTTCCAGATCCTCGAGCGTCACGCTGGAGCGGCCCGCCAGCGGATGGTCGGCGCAGACGAAGACATGCGGCGTGGCGCAGAAGAGCCCTTCGAACACGAGCTCGTTGGCGGCAAGCATGCGCTCGATGACCTCGCGATTGTGCTCCGACAGATACAGGATGCCGAGTTCGCTTTTCATATGCGCGACATCCTCGATAATTTCGTGGGTCTGCTCCTCGCGCAGGGTAAAGTCGTAGCGCGCGGCATCGAACTCGCGGATCACATCGACAAACGCATTAACGGCAAAGGAATAATGCTGGCAGCTCACACTAAAGTGCGGCACCTGCTCGGACGTGCCTTTGTACTTGCCCTCGAGCAGGTCGGCCTGGTCGAGCACCTGGCGCGCGTAGCCCAAGAAGGTCTCGCCTTCCTCGGACACAATGACGCCCTTGTTGGTGCGCTCAAAGATATGCACACCCATCTCGTTTTCGAGATCGCGAATCGACGCGGTAATCGAGGGCTGCGACACAAAGAGCCGGCGCGAGGCCTCGGTGATGCTACCGCATTCGGCAACCTTAACAACATATCTGAGCTGCTGAAGCTTCATAGCCTTCTCCCTAGACGTTCGTGACGCCAAAACCTGCCGCGTCCATTTGACGCATAAACGACGGCATCTCCCCCGTCGCGGCGCAGGCGGCAATCTGATGCAGAGCCCCGGCAACCGCATCATCTGCCGCAGCGCCAATATGCCAGCGTGCGGCAGCCGTGACGGCCTCGTTGGCATTGGCGACTGCAACGGAGTTAGGAACGGCATCGATCATGGGCAAATCGTTATCAGAATCGCCGAATACGGCCACCTCGTCGGGCGTCAGGCCCAAAGCGCGCGCCAGCTCCAGCGCAGCGCAGCCCTTGTCCCAACCAGCCGGAAGGATGTCGAACAGGCGCACTCGGTTGTTGGGAAACACAAGCGAGAGTTCCGGCACCTCAGCGGCAACGCGCTCACGTAGCTCCGCGAGCTCCTCACGCGAACGGGCACTCCAGATATTCGCCTTAAACACCGACGCGTCATCGACGACGGGACGACATGGGGCCTCTTCGCCTTTGAGCCACGCGTTGCCGCCCGACTCCATGGCGCGACGAACGCGCTCGGGGTCACTCGTCACACAATGGGCATCGTTGCCCCAAAAGTCATCGCCCAGGCTGTAGACTTTTAGAAATGTATCGTCGGTCTCTTGCTCCAGATAGTCGGCCAAACGCATCAGAGCATCGTTGTCGATTGCGCGCGAGGCGACTACTTCGCCGTCAACAAACATCACCTGGCCGTTACAGAACGCACCGGTCGAATAACACCCGGAACGGTTTTTGAACATCCAGCCCATCGCGGACGGCTGACGACCCGAAACCGGCCCAAAGTGCAAACCCGCCGCCTGCATGGCATGAATACCCTCAATGGCGTAGTCGCTGGCGCCGTCATGCCCGGCTGGAATCAGCGTATCGTCCATATCGGTCAGCACAAGTTTGATCATAGAGTCCCCTCGGTCATTCTTAATCCCATCTATTGTACCGACCTGCCAAAAAGGGACAGGTTTATTTCGGCAGGTTTCATCTGGGAAAACGCAAAGTCCCAGTTGTTACCTGCCAAAATAAACCTGTCCCTTTTTGGCAGGTGCGCTAGTATAGGGAACAACAGATTCGATGCGGGAGTGCCGGCGGTGCAAACCACAAGGCTGAGAGGGCATGGGGCCCAATCCTTTGAACCTGTCAGTTAATGCTGGCGTAGGGAGCATGCCGCCTTTACAGGGGCGCTGTCTATGCACAGCGCCCCTTTTCTATGCCAAGGAGGCATGTGCAGTGATTGATTCGGAACAGCTTAAGCAACATATGGTCAAGGCCGTGGAGGAGATTCGCACCACCAATCCGATGGCCGGCTCCATCACCAACACGGTGACGATCGACTTTGTCGCCAACGCGCAGCTCGCTGTGGGTGGATCGGCCGCCATGGTCTATCTTCCCGACGAGGGCGAGGCGCTCGTTGCCGGCGGCGGCGCCATCTATCTCAATATGGGCACGCTCTTCCCCATCTACGAGCAGACGATTCCCCGCGCGGCCAAGGCGGCACACGACGCCGGCAAGCCCTGGGTGCTCGATCCGGTGGGCCTGGGCATCGGCAGTCTGCGCACCCAGTTGGTAAACGAGCTTAAGCAGTACAAGCCCGCCATCGTGCGCGGCAACGCCTCCGAGATCATCGCGCTCGCCGGCCTGTGGGGTCTTGAGGGCGAGGCGGCCGATCTGAGCCGCGTGCGCGGTGTCGATACCCTGTCTCTTATACACATCTGACGCTGCCGACGATAAGGCTC